>JAOARA010000462.1 GCA_025211115.1 Roseicyclus sp.
AAGGTGCAGAGCGTGACCGAGGCGCTGGCCGACCCGCAGGTCGCGGCGCAGGAGATGGTGCTGGAGGTGCCGCATCCGGGGCACGGGACGGTGAAGATGACGGGGTTTCCCGTCAGGTTCTCGGAAACGCCGCTTTCGGTGCGGCACCCGGTTCCCGACCTCGGCGCACAGACGGGGGATGTGCTGGCCGAGGCGGGATATTCCGCCGAGGAGATCGCGGCGCTGCGGGCGGCGGGCGTCATCGGCTGAGGAGGACGCCCGCGTCTTTGGTTCAGCGGTTCCGCGTGACGCTGCGCCAGACGAAGACCCCGGCCACGAACAGGGCGAGGGCGGCCAGCGCTGCCTCGGTTCCGTGGGGGTGGAGATGCGCAAGGCCGCCGGCCTCATGCGCGTGGAGGGGGGCGGTCGCGGCCAGAAGGCCGAGGGTTGCGAGAAGCGTGCGGGTCATGGGTCAGTCCCTTTCTTTGTCTGCAAGGAAATCGCGGATATCGAGCAGGTCCTTCTCGGTCATCGAGACATAGACGAGGCTCATGTTGGTGCGTTCCCGGATCATCTCGCCCGGAAACGGCAGGTAGCTCAACTCGTGCGAGCCGAAGGAGGGGGAGGCGGTGCCGACCTGCCATTCGGTCTTCAGCTCGACATCCACCAGCTTCAGCATGCCCGGCCCGGATTTGCCGGGGCGCTCCAGGGGCACGCCCGCAAGCTTGAGGTAGGCGGCCTTGTCGCGGGCCTGCACGAAGCCGTCGATGAACTGCGCGGTCAGAACCTGCAGGTCGGCGGCCTGATCCTCGGGCATGAGGTGGGAATGCAGGTGATCGGCATGGGCGTGGTTGTGGCCGTGGCCGTGGGAGTGCCCGTGGCCGTGATCATGTCCGTGCCCGTGCCCGTGGTGAGGGTGGTCATGTGGCATTGGACCACCTCTTTCCTTCGAACTCACCGTGCGGGATGCTGACGGGCTTGTCGATATGGCGCTTGTGCGCGCCCATCTTGCCGTTGGCGACCATGCTGCCCAGCACGTCCACGATCACCCGCGTGCCCATCAGCGCGGTGATGTCCGAGGTGTCATAGGGCGGCGAGACCTCGACCAACTCCATCCCGCACAGCCCCTCGGCCGCCACTTTCGACGCCAGCGCCAGCGCCTCGCGCGGCAGGAAGCCGCCGGGTTCGGGCCAGCCGGTGCCGGGGACGAAGCCGCAGTCGATGCTGTCGATGTCGAAGGACATGTAGACCATGTCGACGCCGTCCCAGGCCATTTCCAGCGCCATCTCGGCGGTCTTGTCGACGCCCATCCGCTCCATGTCGGACATGGTGATGATGTTGGTCTCGCGCTCGCGCGCGACCTTGACCGCCTCGCGCGGGACCTGCCAGCCGCCGATGCCGACCTGCACGAGGTTCTTGGCCGGCACGTTGGGCAGAAGCGTGGAGTGGAACCACGGCGTCGTGTGCATCCGCTCGTCCAGGTCTTTCTCCTGGATGTCGGCGTGGCGGTCGAAATGCACGATCCCGATCTTCTTCGAGGTGCATTCGGCGATGCCGCGCACGCAGGGAAAGCCGATGGAATGATCGCCGCCGATCATCACCGGGAAGCTGCCGGAGGAGAAGACGTGGGAGACGGCGCGGCTGATCTGGTCGAAGCTCTTTTCGAGGTTCGCGGGGATGGTGAACACGTCGCCCGCGTCGCAGAGCGTCATCTGCTCGCGCAGGTCGACCGCCATCTCGTAGTTGTAGGGCGTGTAAAGCGCGCTGATCTTGCGCACGCCCTGCGGCCCGAAGCGGGTGCCGGGGCGGTAGGTGGTGCCGCCGTCGAAGGGGATGCCGAGGACCGTGGCGTCGTAATTGGCGACCTCGAGCACATCCTCGGCATAGGGGGCCTTGAGGAAGGTGTTGATGCCCGCGTAATGCGGAAGCTCGCCGCGCGCGAAGGTGGGGATCGACTTGTCGTCGATCGAGTCCGCGCCGGTCAGGCCCATCCTGAGCGCCCAGCGGCGTTCCTCGTCCCAGCGGCCTTCGGGCAGGTCGGCCTCGGCCTTCATGCTGCGCCAGCCTTGCAGGCGGGTCAGGTCCGGGTGGTGCGCCCGCCGATCACGCGTCGGCCGGTCGGCCGGGTGATGCGACCGGGTGATCCTCGTCTCTCTCAAGATCATCTTGGTCCTCTTGCAGTTGGTAGGGGATGCCGCCGTTCCGCGCGTCGAAATCATAGGTGATCGTCGCGCCATAGGCGGCGGGGTCGTGGGGGTCCCAGCGGGTCTTGTCGAAGACGATGACGCGGTCGCCCAGCTTGAAGGCCTCGGGCAAATCGTGGGTGACCATGAAGACGGTCATCCGCGTCTCGGCGCGCAGGTCCTGCAGGAAGCCGTGCATCTGCTCGCGCGTGCCGGGGTCGAGCGCGCCGAAGGGTTCGTCCAGCAGCAGGATGCGCGGCTTGGCCGCCAGCGCCTGCGCGATGGCAAGGCGTTGCTGCATCCCGCCCGACAGGGCGGCGGGGTATTGACCGGCGACATGGGCAAGGCCGATCCGCTCGAGCGCGGCATCGGCGCGGGCGCGGGCGGCGCGCTTGACCGTGCCGAAAAGGCGGCCCAGCGGGCGCGACAGGGCTTCGGCGGCGACGATGTTGTCGCGCACCGTCAGGTGGGGGAAGACGGAATACCGCTGAAACACGATGCCGCGCGAGCGGTCGGGTTCACCGCGCAGCGGCTGGCCGTCCACCGTGATCTCGCCGCGCGTCGGGCGCTCCTGGTCCAGCAGCAGGC
>JAOARA010000463.1 GCA_025211115.1 Roseicyclus sp.
GCGGAATACGTGGTGGAAAAGGCCTTTCTCGACTGATCCCGCCCGTCTTCGGGGCAAGAAAAAGCCCCCCGCGGCGCAAGGCTGCGGGGGGCTTTTCCGTGTCAGGAGGGGCGGATCACTCGGCGATGCCGAGCGCCGTGCGCGCCTGTTGCAGGGCGGCTGCGAGCAGCTCGGGGTTGTCGCGCGCATTGGCCAGCGCCGTGGTCAGCGCGGCGCGGGCGAGCGGCGACAGGTCGGAGGCCTCGAGCGCCGCGATGGCGCGGTCGTAGTCGAAGCCTTCGGCGGTGAAGAGCTCGGCGAGGGCCGCATCCCCGGCCTCCTCGGCGGCGACCACGGTTTCCCCAACGGCCGTGTCGGTGGCCGTTGCGGCGGCTTCGGTCGCGGTCTCTGCGGCCTCGGTCGCGGCGTCGGTTGCCGCTTCGGTCACGGTGTCAGCCGTCTCGGTCGCGCCTTCGATGGCGGTTGCGGTCGCCTCGGCCGTCTCTTCGGCAGCTTCTTCCGCCACGGCGGAGGCTGCATCGCCCGCTTCCCCGGCGGTGCCGAGGGCTTGGTCGATCGCGCCCTGGACGGTCTCGGCCGCTTCCTGCGCGGTGGTCTGGGCGGCGTCCATCGCCTCTTCCACCGCGCCTTCGACGACGGCTTCGGCCTCGGAGACGGCCTGCTCGACGGTGTCTTCGAGGGTGGCGGTCGCCTCCTCGGCGGTCGCGGCCGCCTCTTCGGTCGCCGCCTCGGTGGCCTCTTCAGCGGTCTCTACCGCCTCTTCGACGGCCTCGGTCGTGTCTTCGGCGACCGTGCCCGCCTCTTCCTCCAGCTCGGTGGTGTCGGGCGCGCCCTGAAGCAAGAAATACCCGCCGCCGCCGATGGCTGCGAGAAGTGCAATGATAATCAATACCCTGTTCATGGGTCCCCCGTTGGGTTGGTGTGGTGCGCGGCACATATGCCCGCCGCCCGGCCTGCGCAATGCTGCACGGCAGCATGGCGCGCGAAAGCGGCGGCCCGCCGCCCAAATCGCCTTGAAAGACGGGCGCGGCGCGGGTATCTTGCGCCCTCGCAACCGGCTACTTCAGGAGGCCCCCATAGCCCGCAGACCCCATAATGCGCCGCCGACACGCGATACCGGCCCGCGCATCAACGACCGCATCCGTGCCCCCGAGATCCGCCTGATCGGCGCCGAGGGCGAAAACGTCGGGGTTGTGACCCCGGCCCGCGCGCTTGCCATGGCCGAGGAGGCCGGGCTCGATCTTGTCGAGATTTCGCCGAACGCCGAACCGCCGGTGTGCAAGATCATGGACTTCGGCAAGTTCAAATACGAACAGCAGAAGCGCGAAAGCGAGGCCCGCAAGAAACAGAAGATCATCGAGGTCAAGGAGGTCAAGTTCCGCCCGAACACCGACACCCATGACTACGAGGTCAAGATGCGCAACGTGACCAAGTTCCTCGAGAACGGGGACAAGGTAAAGGTGACCCTGCGTTTCCGCGGGCGCGAGATGGCGCACCAGAACCTCGGCCGCGAGCTGCTGGAGCGGGTGGCCACCGATGTCGAGGGGCTCGGCAAGGTCGAGAACATGCCCAAGATGGAAGGCCGCCAGATGGTCATGATGATCGGCCCGAGCAAGTAAACTCGGGCCTGCATGGCAGGAAGACGGGCGCGTCCGCAGGGCGCGCCTTTTTTCATGCAGGATTGCCGGACGGGCCGAGCGCGCGCTATGCTTTGCGCATGGTGCGCCTCCTTTCCCTCACGCTTTGTGCCATGGCGGTTGTCCTGCTGCACGGTCCCGCCACGGCCGGGGGGCCGGAGGACGGGCTGGGCCTCGATATCGGCGGCGCGGCCCGGATGGGCCTTGCCTCGACCGTGGCACCGTCGGGGGAGCGCCGGACCGAGCTGATCCATGATCTCGACCTGAGCCTAAGGGTCAGCCGCACCACCGATTTCGGGCTGACCGTTGCGCTGGAATTCGACCTTGACCACCTGCTCGACGGCTCGGACAGCTGGCCGCCGCACCGCGCGCGCCCCTTGGCCGAGTAAGTCCCGCAGCGCCTGTGGCCCGCGCGCCGCGCTGGCCGCGATTGGCGTGGGACCGGGCTGGCTTGTCTTGAACCGCCCCGAAGCATGCGGCATCATCCCGCCATGTCGCGTATCAGTTTTATCCTGTTCCCCGGTTTCCCGATGCTCGCCTATGCGCTTGCGCGCGAGGCGCTGGACATCGCCAATCACATGGCGAACGAGACCCTCTTCACTGTCGAGACCCGTGTGCCGGGCCATGCCGATGCGCGCGCGTCCAACGGCGCGGTCATGTCGCCCGACCGCCGCGACTGGGACGGGGCCGAGGACGTGGATCTTGCCCTCGTGATCTGCGGCGAGGATGTGCCGCGGCGCATTCCCAACGGGTTCCAGGGCTTCCTGTCGCGCGTCGACCAGGGCGGCGGACGGCTGGGCGGTATCGACGGCGGCACCGTGATCCTTGCCCGGATCGGCCATCTCGACAACCGGCGGGCCGTGGTCCAGGAAAACGACGACGGCCCCTTTCCCGACATCCTGTTGAGCGACCGGCCGCATATCCTCGATGATCGCAGGCTGACGGTGGCCGGTGGCGTTGCGGTGGGCGATGCGATCTGCGCCTGGATCACCGAGGTTGCGGGCTCGGCCCTCGCCGACGAGGTGGCCCGCGCGCTGGGCAGCGGCCGCCTGCCCGATCCGACCGGCCCCGTCGCCGACCCCGACAGCCCGGCGGACCCCGTCATCGCCGAGATGGAGGCGAAGATGCGCGCGCATCTGGCCGATCCGCTGCCGCTGGCGGAGCTGGCCGAGAGCATGGGCCTCAGCCGCAAGGCGCTGCGCGGGCGCTGCATCCGGGCGACCGGCATGAAACCGTCGGATTTCTACCTGAGCCTGCGCCTGCGCCACGGGGCGGAGTTGCTGCGCAACACGGCGATGCCGATTTCCGAGATCGCCACCGCGTCGGGCTTCGAGACGCTGGCGGGCTTCTCGCGCTCGGTGCGCAACAACCTCGGGGTCAGCCCCTCGGCGGTGCGCAAGATGGCGCGCGCCGCGCGCAAGGTTGCGAAATACGCCTGATCCGATGGGCCGGACACGAAAAAGCGCCGGGTCGCCCCGGCGCTTTCATCTTTCGTGCGGCCCGGTTCAGCCCGCCGCGGCCACCGCGCGGCCGGTCATCACCTTGACCAGGTGGGCGCGGTAATCGCCCGATCCGTGCAGGTCGCTGATCATGTCGCCCGCAGGGGCCGACAGACCCTCGACCGCGGCCTTGGAGAAATCGGCCGACAGCGCCGCCTCGGCCTCGGCCCAGCGGAACACGCCGTTCGACGAGGCCCCGGTCACCGCGCCCCGCACGCCATCGGCGAATTTCGCAACGAAGACGCCCACCAGCGCGAAGCGCGAGGCCGGTTGGACGAATTTCTGGTAATTCGCCTTTTCCGGCACCGGGAAACGCACCTCGGTGATGATCTCGCCTTCCTCCAGCGCGGTCTCGAACATGCCCTGGAAATAGTCATCCGCGGCGATGTCGCGCGTGTTGGTCTTGATCGTGGCCCCCGAGCCGAGCGCCGCGGCCGGGTAGCAGGCCGAGGGGTCGTTGTTGGCCAGCGAGCCGCCGATCGTGCCGCGGTTGCGCACCGCCGGATCGCCGATCCGGTTCGCCAGCGCGGCCAGCGCCGGATAGGGCGCTTGCGCTTCACGCGCGACGGTGGCGTGCGGCGTGGCCCCCCCGATGCAGACCTCGCCCGCGTCGTTGACGCAGACGCCAATCATCTCGGAGATGCCGTTGAGGCTGACCAGCGTGGCCGGCGCCGCCAGCCGCTGTTTCATCGTCGGCAGAAGCGTCTGCCCCCCGCCGAGCGCCTGCGCCTCGTCATGGCCGAGCGCCTCGACGGCCTCGGCAATGCTGGAGGGTTTGGCGAATTCGAAGTTGTACATGGGCTTTCCCTTCCCTCAGCCGTTCATCGCCGACCAGACGCGCGCGGGCGTCAGCGGCATGTCGATATGGGTCACGTGAGCGTAACCGCCCCGCTGCAGCGCGTCGACCACGGCATTCACCACCGCGGGCGGCGAACCGATGGCCCCGGCCTCGCCGCAGCCTTTCACACCGAGCGGGTTGTGCGTGCAAGGCGTGACGCTGGAGTGATCCACCTTGTAGAACGGCAGGTCATCGGCGCGCGGCATGGCGTAATCCATGTAGCTCGCCGACAGAAGCTGCCCGTTCTCGTCGTAGGCGACGTTTTCCAGAAGCGCCTGCCCGATCCCCTGCGCCAGACCGCCATGGACCTGGCCCGAGACGATCATCGGGTTGCCCACGTTGCCGAAATCATCGGCAGCGGCAAAGCCCATGACCTGCACCTTGCCCGTTTCGGGGTCGACCTCGACCTCGCAGGCATAGGCCCCCGACGGGTAGGTGAAGTTGTTGGGATCGTAGAAGGCGGTTTCCTCGAGCCCCGGCTCGATCTCGTCGAGCGGGTAGTTGTGCGGCACGTAGGCCGCCAGAGTGACATCGCCCCAGGCGACCGACTTGTCGGTGCCCGCGACGCTGAACTGGCCGTCCTTCAGCTCGATGTCACCCTCGGACGCCTCCATCAGGTGCGCCGCGATCTTCTTGGCCTTGGCGATGATCTTCTCGGTCGCCCGCACCATGGCCGAGCCGCCGACCGCCAGAGAGCGCGAGCCATAGGTGCCCATGCCCATCGGCGTGTTGGCGGTGTCGCCATGGACGATCTCGACCATGTTCTCGGGAATGCCGATCATGTCGGCCACGACCTGCGCGAAGGACGTCTCATGCCCCTGCCCGTGGCTGTGGCTGCCGGTCATCACGACAAGCCCGCCCGTCGCGTTCACCCGCACGGTGGCGGACTCGTAGAGCCCCGCCCGCGCGCCCAGCTGCCCCACCAGGGCCGAAGGCGCGATGCCGCAGGCCTCGATGTAGCAGTTGATGCCGAGCCCGCGCAGCTTGCCCGCCTTGCGCGAGGCCTCGGCCCGCGCCTCGAACCCGTCGCGGTCGATCATCTCGAGCAGCTTGTCCATCGTCCCGTGATAATCCCCGGTGTCGTATTCGACCGCCACCGGCGTGGCATAGGGGAACTGCGTGATGAAGTTCTGCCGCCGCAGCGCGACGGGGTCCGCGCCGACCTCGCGCGCGGCCTTGTCGATCAGCCGCTCGAGCTGATAGGTCGCCTCGGGCCGCCCGGCCCCGCGATAGGCGTCGACCGGCACGGTGTTGGTGAAGACCGCCTTCACGTTCACCTGGACCGCGGGCGTCTTGTAGTTGCCAGCCATCAGCGTGCCGTGCAGGTAGGTCGGGATCGACGGCGCGAAGGTCGACAGATACGCCCCCATGTTGGCCAGCGTGTCGGTCTTGATCCCGAGGAAGTTGTTCTCGGCATCCATCGCCAGCTGGATCGTGGTGATGTGGTCGCGCCCATGCGCGTCCGAGATGAAGGCCTCGGACCGGCTGGAGGTCCATTTCACCGGCCGCCGCAGCTGCTTGGCGGCGAAGGTGCAGAACGCCTCCTCCGCGTAATGGTAGATCTTCGAGCCGAAGCCGCCGCCCACGTCGGGCGCGATCACGCGAAGCTTGTGCTCGGGGATACCCAGCACGAAGGCCCCCATCAGAAGGCGGATCACATGCGGGTTCTGGCTGGTGGTGTAGAGCGTGCTTTCGTCGCTCGCCCAGCTGTAGTCGCCCACCGCGACGCGCGGCTCCATCGCGTTGGGGCTGAGGCGGTTGTTCGTCAGCTCCAGCGTGGTCACATGCGCGGCCTTGGAAAACGCCTCGTCGATGGCGGCGTCATCCGAGCCGAAGACCCAGTCGTAGCACAGGTTGCCGTCCAGCTCGTCATGCACCTTGGCCGAGCCATCGGCCAGCGCCTTGCGCATGTCGACCACCGCCGGAAGCTCCTCGATGTCGAGGACGACGGCCTCGGCCGCCGAGCGCGCCTGCGCCGCGGTTTCCGCCACGACACCCACGATCGGGTCGCCCACGTGGCGCACCTTGCCCTGCGCCAGCACCGGGTGCGGCGGCTCGCGCATCGGGTTGCCCTCGCGGTCGGTCACCTGCCAGCCGCAGGGGATGCCGCCCACGCCCTCGAAATCCGCGCCCGTAAAGATGCGGATGACGCCCGGCATCGTCTCGGCCTCGGAGGTGTCGATCCCGTTGATCCTCCCATGCGCAACGTCAGAGCGCAGGAAATGGACAAAGGCCTGCCCGTTGAGGTTGATGTCGTCCGTGTAGCGCCCGCGTCCCGTCAGGAACCGCAGATCCTCGCGCCGCTTGCTGCTGGCGCCGATACCATGATCCTTCGGCATGGTCGTCCTCCCTTGGATGCCGCCCCCCGGCCCGCCACCATAGGGGGCCTCGGGGTCGGGGCCTGTCTCAGAGCCCCTTCATCTTTCCCGAAATACGCATGCCCGGCCCGCCTCCTCCGCGGCCCGGACAGGGATCATTCCGCCGCGATGGCCGACACGTCCTGACCGCTTGCGGCCATGATCGCCTTGACGATGTTGTGATAGCCGGTGCAGCGGCAGATGTTGCCCTCGAGATATTCGCGGATCTCGTGCTCGGAGGGCTTGGGGTTTTCCTTGAGAAGGGCTGCCGCCGACATCACCATGCCCGGCGTGCAGAAGCCGCATTGCAGGCCGTGATGGTCCTGGAACGCCTGCTGGATGGTCGACAGCGAGCCGTCGGGATTCGCCATCCCCTCGATCGTGACCACCTCGGCCCCGTCCAGATCGGCCGCCAGCGCCGTGCAGCTCTTGATGGCGGTGCCGTTCACATGCACCACGCAGGCCCCGCACTGGCTGGTGTCGCAGCCCACGTGGGTGCCGGTCAACCGCAGCCCCTCGCGCAGGAATTCGGCAAGCAGCGTGCGGCCTTCCACGTCGCCGGAAACGGGTTTGCCGTTCACGGTCATCGTCACCTGGGTCATTCAGTCCTCCCTTGGTTATGTGCCGTATCCAATCACCAATTCGGGGAAAGGCAAACGGAAAATTTGCGCCGGGCAGGCTCAGGCCAGGCTCAAGGCCAAGCTCAAAGCCAGCCTCAAGGCCAAGCTCAGGCCGGGCGCGCCCGGTCCCGCGGCTGCGGCCGCGTGGGGATCTCCTTGAGCAAACCGCCCACGCCCATCGCGGCGATATCCTCCGCGCGCACCGTGACGCCGCAGGCAAGCCGCTCCAGCACCCAATCCGCCCCGTTCAGCGCCGGCGAGCGCGCGCAGCCCGGAAGGCCGATGACCGGCCGCCCGCCCTGCCGCCCCAGCACCAGCAGGTTGCCCGGATCGACCGGCATCCCGAAGCGGATCACCTCGCCGCCCGCCGCCCGCAGCCCCGCGGGCACCACGTCGTCGATGTCCGAGGTGGCCGAGCCGGTCAGGATCAGCACCATCCCCGCGCCGCTGTCGCGGATCGCCGCCGCGACAGCCTCGGTCCGATGCGCGACCACCCGCGTCGCGCCCAGCGCGATGCCCAGCCGCGTCACCCGATCCCGGACGGCGCGCAGCGCCCGCTCCTCGGCCGCGGCCGCGCCGGGCGCGGTTTCGGTCACCACCAGGTCGGCCACCTCCACCACCGGCGGCAGCCGCCGCATCGACGCCGCCCCCGCCGCGCAGGCCGCCGCCAGCGCCGCCTCGCGGACCGCGTAGGAGATGATCTTGACCGTCCCCACCATCGTGCCCTCGGTCACCCGCTGCCACGCGGGCACGGTGGCCAGCGTGATCATCGGATCGACCGCGTTCAGCCGCCCGATGGCCGCCGCATCCAGCGCGACCACCCCCGGCCCGGTGGCCCGGATGTTCACCCGCCCCGTGAACGGCGCCTCCAGCCGCAGCCCCGCGGCCTCCGGCTCGGGCACCAGCGCGCGCGCCAGCCGCAGGGCTGCGGCATCCTCGGCGACATCGCCCGGCTCCAGCCGCGCGACGATCACCTCCGACAGGCCCGCCGCCGCCAGCGCGGCGAGATCCCCGTCGCGCAGCACATGACCCTTCTTCAGCCTGCCCCCCGGCAAGGGCACGGCATGGGCAAGGACGGCGCCCGCGGCCGCGTCCAGCGGAACCGGTCCGAACCTCATCCCTTGCGCAGCCTCTGCGTGACCTCGGCCAGCACCGAGACGGCGATCTCCGCCGGGCCGCGCGCCCCGATGTCGAGGCCCACGGGCGCATGGATGCGCGCGATCTCGGCGTCGGAGAACCCCGCCTCCTCCAGCCGCGCCACGCGCTTGGCATGGGTCCGGCTGGAGCCCAGGCACCCGAGGTAGAACACATCCGAGCCCAGCGCCGCCCGGATCGCCGGATCGTCGAGCTTGGGATCATGGGTCAGCGTCACGACCGCGGTGCGCGCATCCGGCCCGAGCCGGGCCAGCGCCTCGTCCGGCCAATCGTCCAGGATCTCGACACCGGGAAACCGCGCCGCCGCCCCGAAGGCGGGGCGCGGGTCGATCACCGTCACGTCATGGCCCGCGATCCGCGCCATCGGCACCAGCGCCTGCGCGATATGGACGGCCCCCACGATCACCATCCGGAGCGGCGGGTTGTGGACATGGACGAAGCTCCGCCCGTCCTCCTCCACGCCCGAGCGGTCCATGCGGAAACGGTCGGCCCAGGCCTCCGGCCCGTCAAGCCGCCGCGCCGCGCCCTCGAGGTCGGCGACATAGGCGACCGGCCGCCGCGCGGCACGGGCCGCGACAAGCTCCTCCAGCAGCGCCACCGGAAGCGCGCCGCCCACCGGCTCCACCAGCACCCGGATGCGCCCGCCGCAGGCCAACCCCACGGCAAAGGCCTCGTCATCGGAGACCCCGAACTCCAGCAGCTTCGCAGCCCCCGTGCCGACAAGCTCCATCGCCTCGACGACGACCGCCCCCTCGACACAGCCGCCCGAGACCGACCCCTCCATCTCGCCCTCGCCCGAGACGACCATCTGCGCGCCCACGGCCCGCGGGGCCGAGCCCCAGGTCTCCACCACGGTGGCCAGCACCGCGCCCTTGCCCGCGCGGTGCCAGTCCAGCGCCAGCTCCGGCATCCGTTCCAGGTTGTCCGTCATGCCCGTTCCTCCCGCTGCGCAGTCTATCCCGCGCCTGTCCGCAGTTTCCATACTTCTCCGTTTCCCAAATATCATGGGGGAAGTCCCGAAGGGACGGGGGGCAAAGCCCCCCCCGAATTTTCGTACGAAAATTCGCACCCGCGGCCCGCGCGCGCGGCGCGCGCAAAAAGACACGACACGCCACGCCACGGCCGCCGCCCCCGGATCACCCCTCCGCCATCATCCGCAGCAGCCGCGCCTTCTCGCCCGCGTCGCCCGGCTGCGACAGCGCCGCGGCCAGCCCCTCCAGCGCGGCGATGTTGTGGCC
>JAOARA010000464.1 GCA_025211115.1 Roseicyclus sp.
GGGCGGGCCGCGCCACGCGGTCGAGTTCACCATGCTGGAATGGTATCGCGCCGAACAGGGCTACGAGACCCTGATGGAGGATTGCGCGGCCCTCATGACCGTGGCCGCCCGCGCCGCCGGGGTGACCGAGTTCCGCCACCGGGATACCACCTGCGACCCCTTCGCAGCCCCCCGCCGCACCACGCTGCAGGCCGAGGCGCAGCGCCACGGGGTCGACCTGTTGGCCACGCTTGACGCGCCCGAGGCGCTGGCCGCGCAGCTCGATGCCATCGGCCTGCAACCCGCCCCCGACGACAGCTGGTCCGATCTCTTCTCGCGCCTGCTGACCGCCCGGATCGAGCCGGGCCTCGGCCCCGGCCCCGTCATCCTCGACGCCTACCCGGCCCCCGAGGCGGCGCTGGCCCGCAAATCGCCGCAAGACCCCCGCACCGCCGAACGCTTCGAGCTCTTCGCCTGCGGCCTGGAACTCGCCAACGCCTTCGGCGAGCTGACCGACGCGCAGGAACAACGCGCCCGCTTCACCGCCGACATGGAGCTGAAGGAACGCCTCTACGGCCACCGCTACCCGCTCGACGAAGAGCTGCTCGCGGCCCTCCCCCACATGCCCCCCACCTCCGGCGCCGCCCTCGGCCTCGACCGGCTCGTCATGCTGGCCACCCACGCGCCGCGGCTCACCGATGTCCTCTGGACCCCGCCAGCCTAGACAAGCGCCGCCCCCCTTGTTCTAACCTCGCGCCACGCAGAGGAGCCCGCCATGGTCGACATCGCCACCCGCGTCTACAACCACAAGTGGAAGATCGACCCGATCGTCCGCTCGCTCATCGACACGGATTTCTACAAGCTCCTGATGTGCCAGTCGGTGTTCCGCAACCGCCCCGACACCACCGTCACCTTCTCGCTGATCAACCGCACCACCCGCATTCCCCTCGCCCATCTCATCGACGAAGGGGAGCTGCGCGAGCAGCTCGACCACATCCGCACCCTGCGCCTGTCGCGCGGCGAAAGCACCTGGCTCCGCGGCAACACCTTCTACGGCAAGCGCCAGATGTTCCGCCCCGATTTCATGGAGTGGTTCGAAAATCTCCAACTCCCCCCCTACCACCTCGAGCGCGTCGGCGATCAATACGAGCTGACCTTCGAAGGCAAATGGCCCGAGGTCATGCTCTGGGAAATCCCCGCCCTCGCCGTGCTGATGGAGCTCCGCTCCCGCGCGACCCTCGCCCACATGGGCCGCTTCGAGCTGCAGGTCCTCTACGCCCGCGCCATGACCAAGCTCTGGGAAAAGATCGAGCGCCTGCAAGGCGTCGAGGGCCTGCGCATCGCCGATTTCGGCACCCGCCGCCGCCACTCCTTCCTCTGGCAGGACTGGGCCGTGCAGGCCATGCAGGAGGGGCTCGGCCCCGCCTTCACCGGCACCTCCAACTGCCTCATCGCCAAGAACCGCGACCTCGAGGCGATCGGCACCAACGCCCATGAACTCCCCATGGTCTACGCCGCCCTCGCCGACAGCGACGCCGCGCTGGCCCGCGCCCCCTATGACGTGCTCTCCGACTGGCACGAGGAGCATTCCGGCAACCTCCGCATCATCCTGCCCGACACCTACGGGACCGAGGGCTTCCTTGCGAACGCCCCCGACTGGCTGACCCAGTGGACGGGTATCCGCATCGACAGTGGCGACCCCGCCGCGGGGGCCGAAACCGCGATCCGCTGGTGGAAGGACCGCGGCGAGGATCCCCGCGAGAAGCTGGTGATCTTCTCCGACGGCCTCGACGTCGACCGGATCGAGGCGCTCCACCGCCAGTTCTCCGGCCGCGTCCGGGTGAGTTTCGGCTGGGGCACGCTGTTGACGAATGATTTCCGCGGGCTGGTGGCGGATGACGCGCTTGCCCCGTTCTCGCTGGTCTGCAAGGCTGTCGCAGCGAACGGTCGGCCCACGGTCAAGCTGTCGGACAACCCCGAGAAGGCGATGGGGCCGGAGGCGGAGATCCTTCGGTACAAGAGGGTCTTCGGGGTGGGGGAGCAGGAACGGGTTGAGGTGGTGGTTTAGAGCTTTGGGAGTGCTTAGTTGACAGCAGAGATTGCAATATTGAATAGGTCGGGTGTTGCTCTGGCCGCGGACAGCGCTGTTACCGTTG
The DNA here is from genome assembly GCA_025211115.1 of Roseicyclus sp. Lineage (GTDB taxonomy): Bacteria > Pseudomonadota > Alphaproteobacteria > Rhodobacterales > Rhodobacteraceae > Roseicyclus. The sequence continues at coordinate 2,136 of JAOARA010000464.1, forward strand.
GGAAGGAACGCGTTTGGAAAAGCTCAAATAAGCTCTTTCACCTTGCCCCACATGATTTGGCCATAATGCTGTATGGAACGGATCAACATATTGGAATCCCTTGGGAAACGATTGTTAAGGAGTATCGGAAGACGTTGGGTAGTAAGTCTTTCGAAACGGTTTCAGACTGCTGCAAGGACATACTCAGTTTTCTAGACGGAATTGAATCTGGAAAGGCTGATGAAAAAGATAGCAATACGATTGAATTGTTTCTGGCGGTAATTTCTCTAGCAAAGGATGCCGTCTCTGATGTTGACGGAAAAGTCAAGCGAAGAAAGGCGCTTAAAGCTGCCTGTGATGCAATGGGCGACGAGTATGGTGGCCAAGCGAAGGCACTGCATTTTGATTACAGTGAATTTGAGGTGAGGTATGGAGAGGCCATTGAGGGGTTGGCTGAGGAGGATGCAGGATTTTACATCTCGAAGCCTGTCTTGGGTGCCCTAAAAAAAGCTTGTTATCGAGCGCTTATTGCACCTGTTTCTACAGATTTTTCCACTGGCCTCATAGTTGCTGGTTTTGGCACCAAGCAGTTATTTCCATGTCTTTCGGAATACATAATTGATGGAAATGTTGATGGCGCGACGCGCGCATGGCGGCTCCGCCATGAGAATCTGAATGATGATGGCGTCAATGGTAAGATCATTCCTTTTGGGCAGATGGATATGGCAAACGTCTTTATGGAAGGGATTTCGCCTGTTTATCGTTCTGGTTTTGAAAATATTCTAGAAGGAGCGCTGAAGGAGCAAACAGAAAGGCTGATCGGAACCTTTACGCCGGCCTCTGAGATTGTTGTCGAGCGACACATTCAAAGCGTTCGAATATCAAAAATGCTTGAGTCATTTAGGTCACAGCTTGACCGTGTAACTTCAAGGACGTTTGTGTCGCCCATCTTACGTGTGGTACAGAGCTTACCTAAGGAAGAGATGGCTGCGTTGGCGGAGGCCTTGGTCGAGACCACGTCCATGCGTCGGAGGATGGATTCGGACGTTGAAACGGTCGGTGGTCCGGTCGACGTTGCGGTTGTGTCAAAGGCGGATGGTTTCATTTGGATGAAGCGGAAGCACTACTTTGATGCGAGCCTTAACCCTGACTTCATGGGGCGCAGGAAATGGAACAACGGGGAGTGAAGCCAGTGGCGGAGCGCATTGATGTTAGTGTCGATAGCTATGTTAAGGTGGGCCAGATTGGTCGCGCCATTGGTCTGAATCCGACACAACGAACAGCACGAAACTGGCATAAGGACGCTTTGCGGACGATGCGCGATTCAGCAAACGAGGCTGAAAAAAATGAGCGTGATCAAACGGTAGAGGCGTCGTAGCAACCGTAGCGCAGGCCTCCACCCCACCATGGTGGGCAGAACGCCCACCCTACATCGCCCCCCACCCGTAGGCCGGGCTTCAGCCCGGCACCGCGCCGCGCCCTACAC
>JAOARA010000465.1 GCA_025211115.1 Roseicyclus sp.
ACCCGATGCACCACGACAGCCGCCGCCCCCGCAATGCCGAGGTCGACTTCAAGGGCGTGAAGCGCTCGAACGCCACACACGCCTCGGTCACCGATCCGGATGCGCGCCTTTACAAGAAATCCCCCGGCGCGGGTGCCATACTCTGTTTCATGGGGCATACTCTGATGGAGAACCGCAACGGGCTGGTCGTGCAGGGTGATCTGACCCAGGCCGATGGTCATGCCGAGCGCAAGGCGGCGCTGGACATGATCCATCGCCATTCCCCCGGATCGACGCGGCAGCTGACGCTCGGTGCCGACAAGGGGTATGACGCGGCCGGGTTCGTGTCCGACCTGCGCCAAGCCTGCGTCACGCCCCATGTCGCCCAGAAATCGCGATATTCAGCGATCGACGGACGCACGACCCGACACGAGGGATATGCCTTGTCCCAGAAGCACCGAAAGAAGATCGAAGAGCCGTTCGGCTGGGCCAAAACCGTCGGCGGCATGGCACAAACCATGTATCGGGGCGTCGAACGCGTCCGATCCCGCTTCATCCTGACCATGGCCGCCAACAACCTTGCCCGGCTCCCAAGGTTGCTGGGGGCATGAAGGGAAACATGGACACAGAAGCGAGCCGTGGACGCGCCGACAGACATGACCCATCAGTCCAGCCGGACCCGATGACGGGAAATCGTTCCGGCTCAGCAACTATTTCAGCAGCCTGTTAAGAGGCGAGGCCGCCCCATGCGAGGCCTGAAGAAACAACGTCGGATCCAGATCATCATGGTGGCCACCGCCGCTCTGACCCTGTCGGTCGGCCTGATCGGCTACGCGATGCGCGACGGAATCAACTTCTTCCGTCCCCCTTCGGAGATCGTCTAGAACCCGCCACCGCCCACCGAGGTGTTCCGGATCGGGGGGCTGGTTGAGGAGGGTACCTTGATCCGCGGAGGGGGCGAGACGATCACGTTCCGCGTCACGGACGGCGGCGCCTCGATCCCTCTCATTGCCCATCCGGAAGTGCGCGAGACCTACAAGGGCTATGCCGACGCCGCCTCACTGCGGAACGCGTATATCAACTCGGGAAACTCCGGGATCTACGGCGCCTTCGAGTTCGGCGGCATCACCTGGATGAACTACCGCGGCGGTCAGAATGTCGGCATCGACACCGACAAATGCCACCTCGTACCCTCGGGCGTGCCCGGGCTCTTCCGGACGGTCTATGCGCCGGCCGATTACATCGAGACGGTGAACACGCCAGGCCAGCGCCTCTACGGCAAGCAGTGGGAGATGCAGAACGGCAAGGGCGTGAACCTCGAGTTCCAGATGAACGCGCTGCATTACTGCACCCGCCCGCGTGTGCTGATCCCGGGCAAGCGGACGTGATCGAGAGGGCAGGGCGTGACGGTTGCTGCTCTGCAGCATTGTCATGGCGGATAGGCGTTATCCAGTCTTGACACCAGAATGTCCGCCTTGGGGTGTTGGCCAAGGCACGGGTAAAGCGAATGGAAAAATACCTCATAAAAACAGCATCTTGAGATATGCCCAATTCTTAGGCGCATCGGAAAACCTCCAGAACTGCCAGCTGTTTAGCGCGGTTGGTCAACGAGTTTCCCCAGAGTTCTCCACAGATTCTGTGGGTGTAATGGGGGTTGCACCCGGTCCTGATCTGGAGGCGGGCGGCGACTCTGCTGGGTTGAGCCGGCAAGGGCCATGACAATGACCGATTTCCTCGATCTTGACGCCGTCCTGTCGGGTGCCATCACGCTCTCGTAGAGCAGCGTGACGACAATGGCCTTCGCGGCGGCTTCGTGCGCGGCCGTGGCCGGCGTCCGCTGGATCTGTTCGACCACCTCGAAGAACCGCGCGACATTCATCTTATCGCCCTTGTCGGAGCCCGTCTCATAATCCCATGCTGCGCCATAGAGCGCGACGGCATCGAGGGCGAGTGCGCGAAGCTTCGACGGTGCGAGCCGTTCGAGTAATTCGGTGGTACGGCGCTGGAAATATGCCGATTGACAATCATAAAACCACAAACACGTCTCGTCGCACCTTTCCTCAGACCAAGCAGACTGGAGTAGGCAACTGACGGCGGTTGCCTGTCCCCGCAACCAAATACCTACGCGTTTCCAAACGCTTACATGCCGCCCTCCGGGGCGGCGTTTGCGTTTGGATCTGCCGTGGAAGCACTGTAAGCGTTGCAAATGACCCGCTGGAAATCAGGTCACGTGCCGTAGCTTGTTTGCATATCCTCCGCCTGACTTGCCAGCGAGAAGGAGACGCCAACCATGCCCGGAAGACAGGTCTGGGGCTACACTGTTGAAACCGATGCTTCAGGAAAGAACAAATGGCCGATCGGCCTCAAGAAGGAAGCAGTTGGGCGCATCAACACAGAGGGCGGCACACTCGGCGAAATTGCTTCCGAGCTTGGCGCGCACGAAAACGTCGTCCGCAAGTGGCTGATGGCTGACAAGAAAAAGAACCCAAGCGCTTTTGCTGATGTACCCGCCATGTTTGCGGAAGATTCCTGCGCTCCTGATGCACCAATACAACCAGCTCCTAGTGCCGTGTGCCGACTGATGATCGGCAAGCTAACCCTCGAGTTCTCGGCGAGTATTCCGGAGCATGACTTACTGAAGCTTGTCTGTGTCGACCCCGAACGCCTCGCGGAGTTCATCAATGAAAGCCGTCATTTGCGAAACGGGCGGTCGAGCTCCGCCTGGGCAAAACAAGCGCTGTGAACCGCGCCGAGTTTGCTGGAGGCTGATTTCGGTTAGTTACGCGGCCATGGGTTCAGTTTCCAGAGCGGCATAGAAGTTGGCCTCGGCTTCAGCGGGCGGGATGTTCCCGATCGGCTCGAGCAGGCGGCGGGTGTTGAACCAATCCACCCATTCCAAGGTTGCGTATTCGACGGCGTCGAAGCTGCGCCATGGTCCTCGGCGGTGGATGACCTCGGCCTTGAAC
>JAOARA010000050.1 GCA_025211115.1 Roseicyclus sp.
CCGGGGCCGATCATGGCGGCGGTGGACGAGTTCACCATCCGCATCGAGGGGCGCGGCGGGCACGGTGCCATGCCGCACGAGACCGCCGACCCGATTCCGGCGGCCGTCTCGATGGTGCAGGCGATCCAGACCATCGTGTCGCGCAACCATTACGCGCTCGACGATCTTGTCGTCTCGGTGACGCAGATCCACGCGGGGACCACCGACAACGTGATCCCCGGCGGCGCGATGATCAACGGCACGGTGCGCTCGTTCGACAAGGGCGTGCAGGCCATGGTGATCCGCCGGATGGAAGAGATCGTGGCGGGGCAGGCGGCGAGTTTCGGGGTTTCCGCCGCGCTCGATTACGAGATCGGCTATCCCGCCACGATCAACGACCCCGCCCGCGCCGAGTTCGCCGCCGAGGTGGCCGCCGAGGTCGTGGGCGAGGGGCTGGTCGACGGCCGCGCGGGCCGCGAGATGGGGGCCGAGGATTTCGCCTACATGCTGGAGGCGCGGCCGGGGGCCTACCTGTTCGTGGGCGCGGGGCCGGGGGCGGGGTTGCACAACACGCGCTACGATTTCAACGATGACCTGTTGCCGATCGGGGCGAGCCTGCTGGCGCGGCTCGCCGAGCGGGCCTTGCCCGTGGGCGGCTGACGGGCGCGGATTTCGGGGCGAAATCCGAAGGGCGGGGGCGCGCCGCTGACGCGGCGCGGGTGCGAATTTTCGTACGAAAATTCCGTTTGAGGCTGCGAATTTTCTTACGAAAATTCGGGGGGCTCTGCCCCCATCCCTTCGGGATTCCCCCGGGATATTTTTGAAACGGAGAAGCGGGTCAGTGATCCTCGGGGCGCAGGTACTTGCGCATCCCGTAGAGCAGCGGGTCGCCCTCGGGGGAGCTGCGCACCGCCTCGACCGCGCCGATGCAGATGTGGTGCGTGCCGAGCTTTTCCGCCGAGATCAGGCGGCAGTCGAAGCTGACCAGCGCCTCGGTCAGATGCGGCGCGCCGGTGACGAGCGTTGCCACTTTCACCGCGTTGAACTTGTCGCCGCCCGGCGCGGGCCTGCGCGAGGAGAAGACATCGGAGATGTCGGTCTGGCCTGTGCGCAGCACGTTGATGCAGAAGCAGCCGTTTTCCAGCACCAGCGGCAACGCCGAGGAGGTGGCGTTGAGGCAGGTCAGCATGGTCGGAAATTCGCCATCCGCCGAGATCGAGGTCATCGCCGAGACCGTCACGCCGCCGCGCCCCGCGGGCCCGTCGGTGGTGACGACCGAGACGCTGGCCGCCGAGCGGCTCATCCCTTCCAGAAAGGCGTCGCGCAGCGCCTGTTCCCCGTCCTGACGGTCGGTCATCTGTCCTGTCTCCCGTAACTCTGCCTGCCGGGCGGGTGTGCCCGAAGCGCCAGCTAGCGGCAAGGGCGCGAAAGTCACGCGCGCGCTTGCCTTTCGCCGCGGAAGCGGGCAGCGAAGGCGGGTCAGACCGGAGGGAGCGTCATGGCACTGGAAGATGCGAAGCACGAGGTCGACCGCGCGATCACCGCGAGCGGGTTCAAGGGGCTGGCCTACGAGAATGCCTTTGCCGGGGTGCCCAGTTTCCTCAGGCGGCGCTATGCCAAGGACCTGGCGGGCGTCGATCTGGCGATCACCGGCATCCCCTTCGACCAGGCGGTGACGCATCGGCCCGGCACCCGGCTGGGGCCGCGGGCGATCCGCGAGGCCTCGCTTTTGCAACCCTATGATCCCCCTTACGGCTGGGACGGGTTCTCGCCGCTCGAGCGTTTCGCCATCGCCGATCACGGCGACATGGCCTTCGACTATGCCCACACGGCCGATGTGCCCGCGCGGATCGAGGCGCATGTGGCGGGCATTCTCGGGGCGGGGGCGGCCTGCATCGCGCTGGGGGGGGATCATTCGGTCACGCTGCCGATCCTGCGGGCGCAGGCGGCGAAACACGGGCCGCTGGCGTTGATCCAGTTCGACGCGCATACCGACACCTGGCCGGATGGCGATCCGGCGCGGATCGACCACGGCACCTTCTGCTATACCGCCGTCAAGGAAGGGCTGATCGACGTGGACCGCTCGGCCCATGTCGGCATCCGCACGGTGGTCGAGGACAATCTCGGGATCGAGATCATCGACGCGCAGGCGGTGGGGGCACGGGGCACGGCGGCGGTGGCCGAGGCGCTGCGCGCCAAGGTGGGCGACCGCCCGGTCTACCTGAGCTTCGACATCGACGCGCTCGACCCGGCCCATGCGCCGGGCACCGGCACGCCGGTCTGGGGAGGGCTGTCGAGCCGCGAGGCGGCGGCGATCCTGCGCGGGCTGGCGGGGATCGACCTGGTGGGGGGCGACGTGGTCGAGGTCTCGCCGCCCTATGACCATGCGAACATCACCGCGGTGGCGGCGGCCCATGTGGCGATGGAGATGATCTGCCTCTGGGGCTGGACGCGGGCGTAACGCGCTGGACTGACTCGCGCGCTGCGGCTAAACCGCTTCCACAGGCCAGAGCGAACAGGACGACCCGCGCCATGCCCCGCCGTGACCGATCCCCGGACAGCCGCGCCGCGGCGCGCGAGATTTCCTATGCCTCCTCGGCCGCCTCGCGCGGGGGGCGGGCGATGATCCGCGTGATGGAGAACGCGACCGGCCGGATCGGCCTGATCCGCAAGGCCGAGGGCTATGACGCCGAGGTGCGCCAGGGCCGCGACTTCTGGGAGGTCATGGTCGAACGCTACGGGCTGGAGCTGCGGGTGACCGGCGGCAGCCTGTCGAACATCCCGGCCGAGGGCCCCGTCGTGATGATCGCCAACCACCCCTACGGCATCCTCGACGGGCTGATGATGGGGCATATCCTGTCGCAGGCGCGGGGCGATTTCCGCATCCTCGCCCATCGCATCTTCCGCAAGGCCGAGGATATCGAGCGGATCATCCTGCCGATCTCCTTTGACGAGACGAAGGAGGCGCTGGCGCTCAACATCGAGACGCGCAAGACCGCGCTGCGCTACCTGGCCGACGGGGGTGCCATCGGCATCTTTCCGGGCGGCACCGTCTCGACCGCGGCGCGGCCCTTCGGGCGGCCGATGGACCCCGGCTGGCGCAGCTTCACCGCGCGGATGATCGCCAAGTCCGACGCCACCGTGGTGCCGATCTTCTTCGACGGTCACAACTCGCGCCTGTTCCAGCTGATGAGCCACCTGCACACGACGCTGCGCATGGGCCTTCTGATCAAGGAGTTCCGGGCGCGGGTGAACAGCCCCGTCGAGGTGGTGATCGGCAAGCCGATCCCGCGCGCCGAACTCCAGCCCTATGCCCGCGACGCGAAGGCGATGATGGATTTCCTGCGCGAAACCACCTATGCGCTCAGTCCCCGGCCGCTGGATGCGCGCGCGCGGGGCTTCGAGTTCGAGGATCGCCACCGCGACCCGGACGCGGGGCAATCGGCGGGCCGCGTGCGCGGCGCATTGAAGGACAGGTATTGATGGCAGTCGGCATCTTCGACAGCGGCCTCGGCGGATTGACCGTGCTCGACGCGGTGGCGAAACGCCTGCCCGACACGCCGCTGGTCTATTTCGGCGACAATGCGCACGCGCCCTACGGCGTGCGCGACGCCGAGGACATCTACGACCTGACGACGCAGGGCGTTCAGGCGCTGTTCGACCAGGGCTGCGACCTTGTCATCCTCGCCTGCAACACCGCCTCGGCGGCGGCGCTGCGGCGGATGCAGGAGGGCTGGGTGCCGCGCGACAAGCGCGTGCTGGGCGTCTTCGTGCCGCTGATCGAGGCGTTGACGGAACGCAAATGGGGCGACAACTCGCCCCCGCGGCCCGTCGCGGTGGAGACCGTCGCGCTCTTCGCCACGCCCGCCACCGTCTCGAGCCGCGCCTTTCAGCGCGAGCTGGCGTTTCGCGCCATCGGTGTCGATGTCGAGGCGCAGCCCTGCGCGGGGGTCGTCGACGCGATCGAGATGGGGGACATGATCCTGGCCGATGCGCTGGTGCGCTCCCACGTGGAATCGCTGATGCGCCGGATGCCCAAGCCGCAGGCGGCGATTCTCGGTTGCACCCATTACCCGCTGGTCGAAGAGGTGTTCCGCGACGCGCTCGGCCCCGATGTGGCGGTCTATTCGCAGCCCGACCTCGTGGCCGAGGCGCTGGCCGATTACCTCGCCCGGCACCCCGACAAGCTGGGGACCGGGACGGAGTCGAAATTCCTGACCACGGGCGATCCGAAATCGGTGTCGAACAAGGCCACGCAGTTCCTGCGCCGCCGGATCGAGTTCGAAGCGGCCGCCGGGTAGCGCCGGGCGGCCAGCGGGGCAGCGCGCGCGCGTGGCGCTCCGGGCGACCGGTTTCGCCGCGGGCGGTGATGCGGCAGATGGGCCGATCCCGCCGCCCCCCCCTCGACAGACGCCCCGCGAGGGGCCACATATAAGGCACCGGAGGGCAGGCCGGACAGGGGCGCAGTGCGCCCGCCAGCGTCTGAGAGGAGAGACCGACCCATGCGGGGCCTGAAGAAACAACGCCGGATCCAGATCATCATGGCCGCCACCGCGGCGCTCACGCTGTCGGCGGGGCTGATCGGATACGCGATGCGCGACGGGATCAACTTTTTCCGTCCACCCTCGGAAATCGTGGACAATCCGCCGCCGCCCACCGAGGTGTTCCGCATCGGCGGGCTGGTCGAGGTGGGCACGCTGATCCGCGGCGGCGGCGAGACGATCAGCTTTCGCGTCACCGACGGCGGTGCCTCCATCCCGGTGACCTATACCGGCATCCTGCCCGACCTCTTCGGCGAGGGCGAGGGGATGGTCGGCACCGGGCGGATGATCGACGGCACCTTCGAGGCGACCGAGATCCTTGCGCGCCACGACGAGACCTACATGCCCGCCGAGGTGATCGATGCGCTGGAGGCGCAGGGCGTCTACCGCGACCCGAACGCGCCGGAAAGCTGAGCGGCCTTCACCGTTTCTCAACCTTTCCGTGGGAGTGTCCCCGCCCATGGACATGTCCGGTGGGCGGGTGACGCCGCTTGCCACCCCGAGGTTTCCGTTCCGCGGCCGCGGTCACCCCTGACAAGGGTGCGGCGGCGGCGGGCCGATCAGAGCCGGACAACAGGCGGGCCACGTCGACACCGTGGCCCGTGACGGAAGCCGCCCTTGGCGGCGCCGCCATCCTTGTGACTTTCCCCGTCGCGCCCCTTTCGTCGGACAGCGACCAAGGCCAGCCCGAGCACCGCTTTCCCTGACGGGACCCTGCGGAAAACATGCGTTTTCCGCAGGTCGGCCCGCGCGCGCGGGCCGGGCGCTCAGCCCGACGCCGCCAGCAGAGCGGCATTGCCGCCCGCTGCCGTCGTGTCGATGCACAGATGCCGTTCCAGCACCAGCCGCGGCGTCGGGTCGGCCTCGGTGATCAACGGGACCAGCGCCCCCGCCCGCGAGGCCAGCGCAACCGCCACCGCGCGCGCGGTGTCGCCGTCATCCCACAGCACAACCGCCTCGAACGGCCCGAGATCGGCAAGCCACTCGGCGGGCACCCGGCCCGTGACCGCCACCGCGGTGCAGCCCGCAGCCTCGGCCAGCCGCTTCTGCTCGGCCGCCGCCGCCTCGCCCGGCCCGAGGCACAGCACCCGCCCGCGCGGGTGGGTCGACAGCCGGTTCGACTCGCCCGTCGGCCCCGGCAGGTCGGTCACCGACAGCACCCGGTCGCGCGGATCGGGCAGGGCGGCCAGCGCCGCCTCCAGCGCGCCACGCTCGGCCGGGCCGCGCGGTTCGTCCGAAAACCGCGTCTGCCCGCGCGTCCCGGCCATCGTGAAGCGCGGCAGGTAGTGCGGCCCGCCCGCCTTGGGCCCGGTCCCCGACAACCCCTCGCCGCCGAAGGGCTGGCTGCCCACCACCGCGCCGATCTGGTTGCGGTTGACATAGGTGTTGCCGACGCGGATCGCGGCGCAGACCTCCTGCACGCGGTCGTCGATGCGGCTGTGCATCCCGAAGGTCAGCCCGTATCCCCTTGCGTTCACGTCCGAAATCACCTTCGGCAGATCCGCCGCGCGATAGGTCGCCACATGCAGAACCGGGCCGAAGACCTCTCGCTCGAGGGCTGCGATGCCGCCCGGCAGGTCGATCAGCACGGGCGCCACGAAGGTGCCGTCGCCCGGCGCCTCCAGCTCGGCCAGCACGCGCCCCTCGGCGCGGGCGGCCTCCACATGGGCGAGGATGCCGGCCTGCGCGCGCGCGTCGATCACCGGGCCGATGTCGGTCGACAGTTGCCACGGGTCGCCCAGCCGCAGCTCGGCCATCGCGCCCTTCAGCATCTCCAGCACGGGGCGCGCCACGTCCTCCTGCACGTAAAGCAGCCGCAGCGCCGAGCAGCGTTGCCCGGCCGATTGATAGGCCGAGGCGATGATGTCGCGCACCGCCTGTTCCGGCAGGGCGGTGCTGTCCACCACCATCGCGTTCAGCCCGCCGGTTTCCGCGATCAGCGGCGCGGCGGGGGCCAGATGCGCGGCCTTGGCGCGGTTGATCGCCTGCGCCGTCTCGGTGGAGCCGGTGAAGCACAGCCCCGCGATGCGCGCATCCGACGAGAGCGCCGCGCCCACCTCGGCCCCGCGGCCCGGCAAAAGCTGCAGCGCCGCCCGCGGCACACCGGCCTCGTGCAGCAATTGCACCGCGAGGTGCGCGACCAGCCCCGTCGCCTCGGCGGGCTTGGCGATCACGCCGTTGCCCGCGGCCAGCGCCGCGGCGATCTGCCCGGTGAAAATGGCGAGCGGGAAGTTCCACGGGCTGATGCAGGCAAAGATCCCGCGGGCGGGCGCGGCCAAACCCGCGGCCTCCCCTGCATAATAGCGCAGGAAATCCACCGCCTCGCGCAGCTCGCCCACCGCGTCGGGCAGGGTCTTGCCCGCCTCGCGGGCCAGGAGCGCGAAGATCTCGCCGTAGCGCGCCTCGTAAAGGTCGGCGGCCCGGCGCAGCACCGCCGCGCGGTCCTCGACCGGGGCGTCCCAGCGGGCGGCGGCCGAGAGCGCCGCCTCGATATCCGCGCCCGCGGCCAGCGTGACATGGCCCACCCGGTCCTCCGAGCGCGCGGGGTTGGTCACGGTCCAGTCCTCGCCCCCCGTCACCGGCGCGGCAACGATCGGCCCCGCCGACCATGTGGCGGCGGCAAAGGGCGCGCGCGCCGCCTCGATGGCGGCCAACTCCACCGGGCAGGTCAGCTCGAAGCCGCGCGAGTTCTCACGCTCCGCCCCGAAGATCCGCGCGGGCGCGACCACGGCCTTGGCCTCGGCCCCCTCCAGCGCCTCGAACGGGTCGCGCGCGACCGTGCTCGCCGGCACGGCCCCGTCCAGCAC
>JAOARA010000466.1 GCA_025211115.1 Roseicyclus sp.
CCTCGAGGACTACGGCGTCAAACCCTCGGATATCGAGTGGGTCCGCGGCGGAATGCATGCGCCCGGCCGCCCAGAGAAGATCAAGGTCGATCTGCCCGAGGATGTCACGGTCACGTCCGCGCCCGAGGACACCACGCTCGACGCGATGCTGCGCGCGGGCGAGATCGACGGCTTCATCGGCCCCCGCTCGCTGGCCTGTTTCGACGAAGGTCACCCTCATGTCGGTCGACTGTTCGCCGACGGCATCCGGGCCGCCTCGGAGCATTACGAGCGCACGGGGATCTTCCCGATCATGCATGTGCTGGGCATCCGCCGGACCATCGCGGACCAGAACCCCTGGCTGCCCGGCGCGCTGCTCAAGGCCTTCACCCAGGCCAAGGCGATGGCCGAGACGGCGCTGGCCGACACCTCGGCCACCAAGGTCACCATGCCCTTCGTCGAGGACACGCTCAGCCAGGCCCGGCAACTGATCGGGCGCAACCTGTGGACCTACGGGGTGCCGGGCAACGAGCATGTGCTCGACACCTTCCTCGACATGCATCACCGGCAGGGCCTGTCGAAGCGCCGCCTGAAGGTCGAGGAGATCTTCCATCCCGCCAGCTACGAAGCCTATTCCCTGTGAGGTCCCGATGATCGCGCATCTTCCGCACGGCCCTGACGCCGGACCGGTGCCACTGGCCCCCGGCGACATCCTTGAAATCTCCACCGACGCCGGGCCACGGCACGTGCAGGTCACCCATGTCCGCGCGCCTTACCCGGACGTGGTCCGCGCCATCGCCCCCGTGAGAGGTGCCCGCTCGGCCGACGAGATCGCGCAAGGCGACACCGTCTTCACCGCCATGGTGGAACTGTCGCGCGCGCTTTCGGAGGAGGGGGCGCAGGCCCGGCCGATCGGTCATGCCCCGCTGCCCGAAGCCGCCCGCGCCTTTCCGCTGTTCCGACTTCCGATCCGCAACCGCGACGGCGAGATCGTCTACTGGTGGCACTGGGACGGCGAAGGCCTCAGCGTTGCGCCGGACGCGGGCGACAGCGATCTTCCGATCCGCGAGGTGATGCCGATGGCCCGGCTCAGGGCACGGCTCGCCGCGCTGGCGGGATAGCCGGGCGATGCGCTCAGACCGCGAAGCCGCGGGTGGGAGGGATGCGGATGCCCGCCTCCTCGGCTTCGGCCTCGTCGCGGGCAAGGTTTTCAAGGATCGTGATCAGCAGATCATGCAGAACCTGCCGGTCTTCGGGCGCGATCCCGGTCAGCGCGACCTCGTTGGCGTCCACGGCCAGCGGTTCCAGCACCGCCTGAAGGTCCCTGCCCTTCCGCGTCAGGTAGACATGCTGCTTGCGCCGGTTGCCGTCCTCGGTCCGCCGCTCGATGATGTCGACCTTTTCGAGCTTGGTCAGCGCACTGTGAACCGTCGGTTCGGTCAGGCTGGCCATCTCGCTCAGCTGTTTCTGGGTCAGCCCTTCCTGTTTCCACAGGATGCGCAGGAACACCCATTGGCCGAAGGGAATGCCGTGTTCCGCAAGCCGCCGCGCCAGCGACCGGTTGAACCCGCGCGCGCAGAGCCGGACCAGGTGCGCCACCCGTTCCTGCGCGTATTCCGAAGACGGCACACCCGCCGGAACATCCTGACCCCTGTTGTCTTTCAAAGCTCTACCGATCCCATCATGTCACATGCAAAGACTACCCAGCCACGCAGGCCATGGAAAGCCCCGCAGATGCGCGCCGGTCGCCGCGCCCTGACGCAGGCGTCCGGCCCGGTGCAGGAGGACACCCCCCGATGACATCCGACCCCAGCCTCGTCGAAGTTCCCGTGCCGTTCCAGGCCTCGCCCGACTGGGGCAGCGACCGCATCGCCGAGACCCTGCGGGACATGGGCTTTCGCCATGTCGCCCTGAACCCCGGATCGAGCTTTCGTGGCCTGCACGACAGCCTCGTCAACCACCTCGGCAACCGCGATCCGCAAATCCTTCTGTGCCTGCACGAGGAACATGCCGTGTCCATCGCCCATGGCTGGGCCAAGGTGACCGGGGAACCGATGGCGGTGATCCTGCATTCCAATGTCGGGCTGATGCATGCCTCGATGGCCATCTACAACGCCTGGTGCGACCGGGTGCCGATGTTCATCCTGGGCGCAACCGGCCCGCTCGATGCCGCGCGGCGACGGCCCTGGATCGACTGGATCCACACCGCGCGCGACCAGGGGGCACTGGTGCGGGGCTTCGTGAAATGGGATGACCAGCCGATCAGCCTGTCGGCCACGCTGAACGCGATGCACCGCGCCAACGCGATCACCCGCACCGCCCCGATGGCCCCCACCTATGTCTGCCTCGACGTCAGCGTGCAGGAGGACCCCATCCCCGAGGGGCTGCCCCCGCGCCGCCCCGTGGCGCCCGCCGTTCCGGCCCCGCCGCCGCCCGCCGAGGGCGACCTGGCCCGGCTGCACGCGCGGCTGGCACAGGCCGAGCGGCCCGTGTTCCTCATGGGCAGGCTCTCGCGCAGCACCGCGGATTGGGACGCCCGTGTCGCGCTGGCCGAGGCCGTCGGGGCCCGCGTGATCACCGACATCAAGACCGGGGCCAGCTTTCCGACCGAGCATCCCGCACATGTCGGCCCGCCCGCCTTCTTCATCGCCGACGCACCGCGCCGGGCGCTGGCCGAGGCCGATCTGATCGTCTCCTTCGACTGGGTGGACCTCGCGGGCACGCTGGACGAGGCGGGCGTTACGCCGGGCGCGGATACCCGCTTCGTCGTCGAGATCTCGCTCGACCACCAGCTCGCCAGTGGCGGTAGCCTCGACCACATGGGCTACGCCCAGCCCGATCTGCACATGGCCTGCCTGCCCGACGCGGTGATCGCGGCGCTGTGCGAGACCATGGGCCTGACCCCCGCACCCGATGCGAGGGAGGCGGCCGCGGCGGTGCGTCCGTCGCTACCCGACGAGGGCGTGACGGGCATGGACATGTCCGGCCTTTCGGCCGCCATCGCCCATGGCTTCGCGGAGGAAAACCCGTGCTTCGTGCGCCTTCCGCTGGGGTGGGACGGGGCCGCGCGCCCCTTCCGCCATCCGCTCGACTACCTCGGCTACGACGGCGGGGCGGGCATCGCCTCGGGGCCGGGGATGCTGATCGGCGCGGCGCTTGCGCTGCGCGACACGGCGCGCATCCCGGTGGCGGTGCTGGGCGACGGGGACGTGATGATGGGCAATTCCGCCCTCTGGACCGCGACCCGCTACAAGGTGCCGATGATCGCGGTCGTCTGCAACAACCGCTCTTTCTTCAACGACGAGGTCCACCAGGAAAAAGTCGCCCGGATGCGCGACCGACCGGTGGAGAACAAGGCCATCGGACAGGCCATCTCCGGCCCGGACATCGACATCGCCGCCATCGCCCGCGCGCAAGGCCTGCAGGGGATCGGCCCGGTCGAGACGCCCGCGGCCCTCGTCGATGCGATCGGCCACGCCATCGCGCTGTGGCGCGAAGGTCATGCGGTCGTGATCGATGCCCGCGTCCTGCCCGGCTACGCAAAGGAAATGCAGGCGGGCATGACCGAGACCGGCGGGTGACGCGCGTCGGCTCGAGACAGGAACGAGGCAAACCATGGACCGGCTCTCAGGAAGAAGACACATGACCAACCCCTGCATCATCTGCGTCGCCATCACCGGCAGCCTGCCGACGAAGGCCAACAACCCGGCCGTTCCCATCTCGGTCGCGGAACAGATCGAAAGCACGCAAGAGGCCTTCGAGGCAGGGGCGAGCATCGTCCATGCCCATGTCCGCAACGATGATGAAACCCCCAGCAGCGATCCCGAAAAATTCGCAGCTCTCAAGGAGGGGCTGGAGAAACACTGCCCCGGCATGATCATCCAGTTCTCGACCGGAGGCCGCTCGGGCGCAGGCCGCGCGCGCGGCGGAATGCTTCCACTGCGCCCCGACATGGCGTCGCTGAGCGTGGGGTCCAACAACTTTCCGACCCGTGTCTACGAGAACCCGCCGGACCTTGTCGACTGGCTGGCCGCCGAGATGCTGGCCCACGGCGTGAAGCCCGAGATCGAAGCCTTCGACCTCAGCCATATCCTCAAGGCGCGCGAGATGGCCGACAGGGGCCAGCTTGCGGGCACGCCCTACGTGCAATTCGTGATGGGCGTGAAGAACGCGATGCCCGCCGACAAGCACGTCTTCGATTTCTACGTCGAAACCACGAAGCGCCTGTTCGGCCCGGATGCCCCGTGGTGCGCCGCGGGGATCGGCGCCAAGCAGATCGTGCTGAACGAATGGGCCATCGCGGCAGGAGGGCACGCGCGGACCGGCCTCGAGGACAACGTGAGGCTCGACCGTGACAGGCTCGCGCCCTCGAACGCGGCCCTCGTCCAGCGCGTTGTCGATCTCTGCGAAAAATACGAGCGCCCCGTCGCCAGCTGGGCACAGGCACGCGACATCCTCGGGCTGCGCCGACACGGCGTGGCCTGAGCGACGACACCGGGCAAAGGGCACCGCGCCCAGCGCCCCGAGACCCGCTCGGTCCTCATCCTTGCGTCACGCAGGAGAGATCACCGGGCGAAAGGACAACGACAGGAGGAGGAACCGATGCGGATCGGCAAGCAATCACAGGCCTTCACGGCCATAGCGACGTCGGATGCCGAAGGCGTCACCGTCCGCGGGCATGACCTTTGCGCGGATCTGATCGGCAAGACCACCTTCACGGAATATTTCTGGCTGCTCGTGACAGGCGAGACACCCGACAAGGCCCAAAGCGCGATGACGGATGCCTGCCTCGTGGCGATTGCCGAACATGGGCTCGTCCCCTCGGTGCAGGCGGCCCGGATGACGCTGGCCGCCGCCCCCGAGGCCTGGCAAGGGGCCATGGCGGCGGGATTGCTGGGCATGGGCAGCGTGGTGGCCGGAAGCTCCGAGGTCGCGGGAACCTACCTTGCAGAACTTGTGGCACGCGCCGGGGACGGCGGCGACCTCGAGGCTGCCGTCATCGCCAGCCTGCACGAGCACAAGGCGGCGCGCCGCAAGGTGCCCGGTCTTGGCCACCCGCAGCACAGCGCGGGCGACCCGCGTGCGGACCGGCTGCTGGCCATCGCGCAGGAGCTTGGGCTTGCGGGCCGCCATGTCGAGGCGCTCCGGCTTCTCGGCAAGCACGCAGGGCCCATCATGGAGCGCCCCCTGCCGGTGAACGTGTCAGGGGCGATCCCGGCCTGCATGCTGGATGCGGGATGGCCGCAGGGTGCGATGAAGGCGATACCGCTCATCGCGCGCGCGGGCGGCCTCTCGGCGCATCTCTTCGAAGAGACGCGGCGGTCCATCGGTTTCATCATGTCCCACAAGGCCGACACGGCGATCGCCTATGACGGCCCCGCGTCGCCCGAAGACGCAGCGGCCGGGGAGTAACCCAATGGTCAGGATCCTGTCGGGCATCCGCGTCGTCGAGATCGGCACCTATATCACCGGACCTGCGGCGGCGATGCATCTCGCCGATCTCGGCGCGGATGTCGTCAAGGTCGAGCAACCTGGAACGGGTGACCCGTTCCGCGCCTTCAAGGGGGGGCTCTATTCCCCCCATTTCCAGACCTACAACCGCAACAAGCGGTCCATCGCGCTGGATACCAGGACGGCGGAGGGGAGGGCCACGCTTCACGAGCTGATCGCCACCGCCGATGTCTTCATCCAGAATTTCCGCCCCGGCGTGGCCGAGAAACTCGGCGCAGGCGAAGAAGATCTCCGCCCGCATCGCCCCGACCTTGTCTATTGCGCGATCTCGGGCTTCGGCACCTCCGGTCCGGCGCGCGACCGGCCCGCCTTCGACACCGTCGCGCAAGGGGCAAGCGGCTACCTGCGCCTTCTGACCCCGCCCGAGGCACCGCGCGTCATCGGCCCGGCCATCGCGGATGCGGTCACCGGCCAATACGCCGCCATGGCCTGTCTCGCCGCCTTGCTGGAACGGGCGCAGACCGGCCGCGGCCGCCGCATCGACATCTCGATGCTCGAGGCGATGTGCCATTTCAACCTGGACAGTTTCACCCATCACTTCTCGGCGGGCGAGGTGATGGGACCACTCTCGCGGCCCGTGGTGTCGCAAAGCTACACATTCGAATGCGCGGACGGGAAATGGGTGGCCTTGCACCTGTCCTCGCCGCCGAAATTCTGGGAAGGGCTGCTGCGGGCGACAGGGCAGGAACACCTGGCCGACGATCCCCGCTTCGCCGAGCGGCTCGAGCGGGTGAAACACCAGGATGCGCTGATCGCCCATTTCACTCCGGTCTTCCGCACGAGGTCGCGCGACGAATGGTGTGAGCGCCTCCTCGAACAGGAGGTCCCCCATGCGCCGGCCTACGACGCGGACGAGGCGCTGGACGATCCGCAAGCCCGCCATCTGGGCATCAAGATCAGCGCAGCGTCGAGCGAACTGGGCCGCTTCACGACGGTCAGGGCCCCTTACAACTTCGACGGACAGCCGGAAACGGAAGTGCGCCCGCCGCCGGTTCTCGATGAACATGGCGAAGAGATCCGCGCGGAGCTGGCGCGCCGTGCCCAGACGTGACGCCACTTGCCCCGCACTGCGCCCCGGCGAAACGGACGTGGCTCCGGGCAGGGCATGGCAGGGCGTGGCGCGGCACGAAAGTAAGATATCTAATTTGTTGACAGCGCCCGTCCACCTTCAGTAACGATTACGCAGGGGAACTGGTCATCACCGGTTCCTCACAGGGAGGAAATCTCGGGTCATTCTTGCGAGCGGGCCACGTCGGCCCGACCGGCAGTGTCGTGCAACGGCATTGCCCGGACAGACGCGTTTTGCCCGCGCCACCTCTTTCGGACGGACGCCTTGGGAGGGGAGGCCGCAGAGCATGAACGAAGAACGCCACGGTGGCCTGTCGCCACAGGAGCTGGCGCAGATCCTCGAGGTGATCGAGGGCTCGGCCTTCGACAGCATCGAGTTGCGGATCGGCGACCTCCATCTGTTCGCCAGCAAGTCAGGCGCGCCTCAGGCGAACGTGGCCGTTGCCCCGACCAGTCACGCCCCCGCCCCAATACCTGCGCCGACCGCGCTGCGCCCCGAGAGCCAGGCCGCGGCCCACGCCACGACGCAAGAGGCCCCCGGCACCGCCCCGCAACCCGTGACCCCGACGCGGTCCGCCCCCCTGCAGGGCGATGACACCGAGGGCTTGGCCGAGGGACAGACCGCCATCACCGCGCCGGTCGTTGGCACCTTCTACATCGCTCCCGACCCCGAGGCCGCCCCCTTCGTAGATATCGGCGACCGCGTGACGCCGGAGACGACGGTCGGCCTTGTGGAAGTGATGAAGACCTTCATCGACGTGAAGGCGGGCTGCGCGGGCCGGATCACCCACCGACTTGTCGAGAACACCGCCGGCGTCGAGTTCGGACAGGCGCTGTTCACCGTCGAGGCGGACGCGGAGTGACGGCAGGCATGGCACCGCGCATCCACCTGATCGACACCACCCTGCGCGACGGCCAGCAAAGCCTCTGGGCCCTCAACATGCGCACGGGAACCATGCTCACCGCGCTCGAACAGCTCGACCGGGCCGGGTTCGAGGCGATGGAGTTCTTCGTGCCGGTCGTCCAGATCAAGAAGATGATCCGCGATCTCGACGAGGATCCGTTCCAATGGCTGCGCCTTGGCGCGCGCAAGGCCCGCCAGACGCCCCTGCGCCTTCACGCCGGTTACCGCAGTGGCCTGGGCAAGGTGCCCGAGGCGATCGGCAAGCTGCTGGTGCAACGCGTCATCGACAACGGCATCACGGTGGCCCGCATCTCGGACCCGTGGAACGATTTCGACACCCTGCGTGAAGAACATGACGGGCTGCGCGCCATGGGCATGGAGAGCGTGGTCAACATCGTCTATTCGGTCTCGCCCCGCCACACCGATGCCTATTTCATGGAGCGCGTCGCCAAGGCCGCCAGCCTTCGGCCCTGGCGGCTGTGCCTCAAGGATGTCGGCGGGTTGATGACGCCCGAGCGCATGGCAGAGCTGGTGCCGCGGGTGCTGGAGGCCGCAGGCGATATCCCGGTCGAGTTTCACGCCCACTGCAACAACGGGCTGGCCAGCTACAACGTGCAGCGGGCCGCCGAACTGGGCATCCGCCACATCCACACCGCGGTTCCGCCGCTCGCCGATGGCTCGTCCCAGCCCTCCGTCACCACGGTCTGCCACAACCTCAGTGCGGCCGGGTTCGACGTGCCGCTGTCGATGGAGCCCATCGAGCGGACCGCCGCCTTTCTCGAGCGCGTCGCCCTGCGTGACGGGCTGGCGATCGGCCGTCCTGCTGCATACGACGCCACGATCTACACCCACCAGGTGCCGGGCGGCATGATCTCCAACCTGGCCTACCAACTGGGCAAGGTCGGGATGTCGGATCGCTTCCCCGAGGTGCTGGAGGAAGCCGCGCGGGTGCGTGCCGAGTTCGGCTATCCGATCATGATCACGCCCCTGTCGCAATTCGTCGGGACGCAGGCCGCCGTGAACGTGATCACCGGGTCGCGCTACGGGCAGGTCACCGACCAATCCATCCAGTATGCCCTCGGCCTTTGGGGGCGCGAGGCGCTGGAGCAAATGGACCCCGACATCCGCGACCGTATCCTCGACCGTCCGCGCGCCCGCGAGATCGCGGCGCTGGATCACGCCGAACCCGGCCTTGCAGAGCTGCGCCGCGACTTCCCCGGCCTGTCCGACGACGAGCTGATCCTGCGCGCCTATGTCGACGCCGACGCAGTCGCGCGAGTGCGGCAGCTTCCGCCGCCGAGCGAGGACAGCCTGTCGGCCAGCACGCTGGTCGATCTCGTCGCCCGGCTGAGCCGGATGGAGCACCGCAAGACCATCTCCCTGCGCAAGGGCGCGTTGTCGCTGACCCTTCGACAGGCAGGCGGCGGTGACGGGGGCGGCTGAACCGCCCCTGCGACAGGCGGCGCGATCGGGCCAAGCAGATCGGCGCCGCCTTCGACCAGCGCTTGGCACAGGATCGCGGGGCCTTGACGACCAGGGCACCGCACATTGGGAGGAAGACATGACAACCATCAAGACGCTCCTGCAGGGCGTGGCCGTCGCAGCGGCGGTCCTGCCCTTCGCAGCGCAGGCCCAGGACATGCGTGTGCTCAGCAGCTGGGGGGAAAGCTACGCACCGGTGACCGAGGTTCTCGACCCGTTTCTCGAGTTGCTGGAAGAGGAATCCGGCGGCTCTCTCGGCCTCACCCGGCTCGGCCCGGAAACCATCCCGCCCTTCGAGCAGCTCGACCCGGTGTCACGCGGCCTGTTCGACATGCTCTTCACGAATGGCGCCTACCACTACAACGACACGGCCGTCGGCATGTCGCTCGACGCGATGGACGGCACTGCGGCCGAACTGCGCGAAGCCGGCATCTGGGACTTCGTGGATCAGCACTACCAGGAGCGCGGCCTGAAGCTGATCGC
This sequence comes from Roseicyclus sp., assembly GCA_025211115.1. Lineage (GTDB taxonomy): Bacteria > Pseudomonadota > Alphaproteobacteria > Rhodobacterales > Rhodobacteraceae > Roseicyclus. The sequence goes on from JAOARA010000466.1 coordinate 9,428, forward strand.
CGTCCTCTATGACCTGAACGGCTACCACATCATGCTCAAGGAACCGCTGGGCGAGGATGCGCTGGCCGGTCGCCGGATCCGGGGCACCCCGATCTACCATCCGATCATCGAAGCGCTTGGCGGCGCGCCGGTGGTTCTGCCCGGCAACGAGATCTACCCGGCGCTCGAACGCGGCGTCGTCGATGGCGCGGCATGGCCGACCGTGGGGGCCGTCGGCTTTCGCTGGTTCGAAGTGGCCGACTACATGATGCGCCCGTCCTTCGGGCAGGTGGGCCACCCGGTCTTCATGAGCCTCGACACCTGGAACGGGCTCGATGCGGACACCCAGGCCCTGATCTCGCGGGTGGCCGAGGACTACGAGGCCATGGCCGTCGAGAACTTCAACCGCGTGGTCGCCGAGGAAGAGGCGACGCTGGCCCAGGAAGGCATGACCGTGACCGAACTGGGCGCGGATTTCATGGGGATGCTCAACACCGCCTGGTACACCGGCGCGATGGACCTCGCGGCGCAGCAAAGCCCCGATGCGATCGCCACCATCCGCGAGATGGCACGCGAGGCGGGCATCGCGCCCTGATCGGCGTTCCGCCCATCCTGTCCGCCCCCCGGCACAACGTCGGGGGGCGCCCCTGCAGACGGAGTTCCCGCGATGACCACCCCCACCCCCGGCGGGCTTTTGCCACGGCTCGGAACCGCCCATGACGTGATCTCCCACACGGGCTTCGTGCTCGGGGCCGGGGCCATCGGTCTGATCGTCGTGATCTACGCCTATGAGGTCACGATGCGGTATTTCTTCGTGGCCCCGACCATGTGGGCCAGCGATTTCGTGTCGTTCCTCCTGCTGTTTTCGGTCTTCCTGGTGATGCCATGGCTGACCCGCGAAGGGGGGCACGTCGCCGTCACGCTGCTGCCCGACATGCTGCCCGAGCGCCTCGGCGCGCTGGTGCTGCGGCTGGGCTGGGTCGCGGGGGCCGCGGCCTGCCTCTGGGCGGCATGGATCAGCTTGCAGGAGAACATCGTGCTGTTCGAACGGGGCACGGCCACGCTGACCGTCGTGCGCTTTCCGAAATGGACACTGACCGCGGTCATCACCTATGGCCTGCTGAACTCGGGGCTGTATTTCGCCCGGCTCGCCGTCGCCGGGGCCACCGGGGTGCAAGGCGACGGGGGCCGCCATGCTTGAGGGCATCCCCGCCGTCGCGGCCGGCATCGGCCTTCTGCTTGCGCTCATGGCGCTCGGCCTGCCCGTCTTCGTCGCCTTCATGCTGGTCAATCTGGTCGCCGTCGGCGCGATCATGGGACCGGCCGGATACGGCATGTTCATCAACAGCCTTTACGACACCACCACGACCGGGGCGCTGGTGACCATCCCGCTGTTCATCCTGATGGGCGAAGTCCTGTTCCGGTCGAACGCGGTGGGTGTCCTGTTCCGCTCGATCGACACGCTGGTGGGCCAGGTGCGGGGGCGGCAATACGTTCTGGCCATCGCACTCGCCACGGTCTTCAGCACCCTTTCCGGGGCCGCCATGGGCGTCGCCGCGATGCTCAGCCGGTCGCTGCTGCCCACCATGATCAAGCGCGGCTACGATCCGGGCCTGTCGATCGGCAATATCCTCGCCGGGGCCAGCCTTGCGCCGCTTATCCCGCCGAGCGTTCTGGTCATCATCATCGGCACGCTGGCAGGGGTCTCCATCGCGGGCCTGCTGGTGGCCGGCATCCTGCCGGGGCTGATGTTCGCCGCGCTCTTCCTCGCCTATTCGTTCTTCCGGGTCTGGCGAAACCCGGCCCTCGCCCCCCCCGACGAAGAGGGAACGGGCCGTCCCGGCGCCGCGCAGGTGGCCATGGCGCTCATCCGCCTGATCCCCTTTTCCATCGTCATCATGATGGTCATGGGCCTGATCCTGCTGGGCATCGCCACACCGACCGAGGCCGGTGCGATGGGCGTGATCGGCGCACTCATGACCGCGGCGATCTACCGGCGTCTGGGCATCCCGATGATGATGCAATCGCTGGCCGCGACGGCACGGATCTCGGCGATGATCCTCGTGATCATGGCCTCGTCCAAGCTGTTCAGCCAGTTGCTTGCCTTCACCGGCGGCGCGACCGCCCTGACGCAGATGGTCGTCGGGATGGACCTGGGATGGTGGGCCATGCTCTTCGTCCTGATGGCCCTGCCCTTCCTGCTGTGCATGTTCATCGACCAGATCGCGCTGATGCTGATCGTGATCCCGATCTACACGCCGATCATCTCGACCATGGGATATGACCCGATCTGGTTCTGGCTCCTGTTCCTCGTGAACATCACCGTCGGCGGGATGACGCCGCCCTTCGGCTACACGCTTTTCGCGCTGAAGAGCGGCTGGAGCGACGGGCGCCTCGGCACCGTGTTCCGCGCGGCATGGCCCTTTGTCGGGCTCTTCGCCCTCGGCATGGTCATCATCGCCGTCTTTCCCGCGATCGCCACATGGCTTCCCAGCCTGATTTGACGAAAGGGCATTACATGACAGCGCACAGCATGGCCGGACAGGCCGTCATCGTCACCGGGGGCGGACAGGGCCTTGGGCGCGCCTTCGCCACCCGTTTCGCCGCCGAGGGCCTGAGCGTCCTGGTCGCCGATATCCGGCACGAGGCCGCCGACGCGGTCGCCGCCGAGATCACCGCGGCCGGCGGCACGGCCCGCGCCATGCACGTCGATGTCACCGATGAGCCCTCCTGCCGCGCCATGTGCGAGGCCGCCCTGTCGGCCTTTGGCCGCCTCGATATCCTGGTCAACAACGCCTCGATCTTCTCGACACTCAAGATGCGCCCCTTCACCGAGATACCGACCGAGGAATGGCGACAGGTGATCGACGTAAACCTGACGGGTGTCTTCCTTGCCTCGCGCGCGGCCGTGCCCGCGATGAAGGAGGCCGGGCGCGGGCGGATCGTCAACATCGCCTCGGCCGTCGTGCCGATGGGGCGGCCGAATTACCTGCATTATGTCTCGTCGAAGGCGGGCGTGATCGGCATGACCCGCGGCATGGCGCGGGAATTGGGGGGATGGAACATCACCGTCAATGCCGTCCTGCCGGGCGCCACCGACACCGAGATCCCGCGCGAGACCGTCTCGCCCGAACAGCGCGCAACCCTTATCGCCAGCCGGTCCATCCAGCGCCCCGGCACGCCCGATGACCTGACCGGCGTGGTGCGCTTCTTCGCCTCCGAGGACAGCAGCTTCGTGACGGGCCAAAGCCTCGTCGTCGATGGCGGGACGGTGTTCCTGTGAGCGGGGCGCAGGATATCTGGGGCCGCCGCCTGGGATTTGGTCGCGCGCCTCTTGTGCTGGTCGTCGATCTGGCGCGGGCCTTCACCGAACCGCCACGCCCCCTTGCAAGCGATGCGACCACGGTCATCGCGGCCTCCAACCGCCTGATCGGCGCGGCGCGCAAGGCCGGTCTGCCGGTTCTGTTCACGACGGTGGGATATGAGCGCGACGATCTCGGCGATGCCGGTCTGTGGGCGCGGAAGATCGGCGGCCAGTCCGACCTGCGTCTCGGCTCCGACGGGGTGGAGATCGACCCCCGCATGGACCGCGACCCGGCGGACTCGGTGCTGGTCAAGAAATACGCGTCTTGCTTCTTCGGGACCGATCTGTCCAGCCGCCTGTCTTCGGCGGGCATCGACACGGTGATCATTTGCGGGCTGACGACCAGCGGCTGCATCCGCGCCACGGCCGTCGACGCGATCCAGCACGGGTTCCGCCCGATCATCCCGCGCGAAGCCGTGGGCGACCGCTGGCCCAAGGCCCATGAACAGGCGCTGTCGGATCTCGACGCGAAATATGCCGACGTGATGGACCTCGACGCGGTCCTTCAGAAGGTTTCCGTCAGGTAATCACGCACCGCGGCGCACGTCAGATCAAAGCACCAGCCGCGCGGGCTCTGTTGCACAAATCGTCTGAGGGTTTCATCTCGTGAATCCAGCACGGTAGCTGGGATGCATGAGCAGATCCATACCGCCGACCTACAAGACGAGGAACTGGCCAGCATACAATGAAGCGCTCAAGCGCCGGGGCTCGCTGACGATCTGGTTCGGCCCCGAGATGAGCTGGGATGCCGTGTCGACAGGCAGGCGTGGCAGCCAGCAAAGCTATAGCGACGCCGCTATACAGACGTGCCTCTCGATGAAGGTGCTGTTCGGGATGGCGCTGCGGCAGACAACCGGCTTCGTCGAAAGCCTTTTGCGACTGGTTGGCCTCGACTGGTCGGTGCCCGACTTCAGCACGCTGTCGCGACGCCAGAAGACGCTGGCTGTCAATATCCCGTATCGCGGCTTCAAGGGTCCGTTGCACCTGCTGATCGACAGCACTGGCATTAAGGTTGAGGGCGAAGGCAAATGGCACGCCCGCAAACATGGTGGCCCTAAACGGCGCGTCTGGCGCAAGATCCACCTTGGGATCGATGAGGAAACGTTGGAGATCCGGGCCGTCGAAGTCACCGGGAGCCACATCGGTGATGCGCCGAGTCTACCCGACCTTCTCGACCAAATCCCGCAGGCCCAGGAAATCGGTAGCGTTACGGCTGATGGCGCCTACGCCACGCACAAATGCCACGATGCGATTGCAGATCGCGGTGCCCCTGCCGTCATCCCGCCCCGCAAGAACGTGAAGCCCTGGAAGACGATTACCGGCGGAGCCGTGGCGCGAAACGAGACCCTGCGCGCCTCCAAATACCTCGGCCGCGCGCTCTGGCGATGATGGAGCGGATACCACCGCCGAAGCCGCGTCGAGACAAAGATGCATTGTGTGAAGTTGCTGGGCCAGCGGCACATGGCACGGGACTTCGACCGCTAGGTCGCGGAACTCCACGTCCGCATCGCCGTCCTGAACGGCTACAGCGCGCTCGGCATACCCGTCACGGAAGCTGTGGGATAAATCCGTCCGGGGAAAGGGGAAGCTCGACGTTCAGCCGATTTGTGCATGTATGGATGCCCCCGTTGGTGCAAGTGGTTTCTGAACTGCTCGAGCGCGTGATCGGGTGCGGTCATGTATCAGGCCTTTCTGTGCGGCGCTGATTTGGCCGCGGGCCGGTATGGCGATGCGCGGATCAGAGGCATATCAACAAACCGAGCTCGATGGCTCCTGCACAAAGACTGCGTTCTCTGATCCGGATCTGTTCGATCCTTTGCCCTTACTCTTCAGTGACCTCCTCACACCCCCGACGTGCCGGGACGAAATGGCAAGCGTCGTATGATCACGCCATCATCGCCGCCGGGTTCCGGTAATCTTCCTGTTTCGTCAGCATGGCCCAAAGGGCACGCGCCATCTTGTTCGCCAGGGCGATCGCGGCGACCATGCGAGGCTTGCGGGCCAGAAGGCGCTTGAGCCAGTCGCTATTCGGGGTGTCAAACCGCTCTACCGCCTGGAGAACTGCCATCGCGCCGGAGACGAGAAGCGTTCGGATGTCGCGCTGACCCATCTTCGACGTCTTGCCAAGTCGGGCTTTGCCGCCGGTCGAATGCTGCTTAGGCACAAGGCCGAGCCAAGCGGCAAAATCACGTCCTCGCCGGAATGTCGCGAGCTCCGGAGCGAAGGTCTCGATGGCAAGAGCTGTGATCGGCCCCACGCCCGGCATGGTTTGAGCGCGTCGTACCAATTCGTCTTCTCTGGCCGCACACTTCATCTTCCTGTCAAGATCGGCGATCCGAGCATTCAAGCCCTCAATCTGCTCGAGATACACCCGGCCGAGTTCACGAACGTCCTGGAGCAGCGCCGTGCCGTCATCCTCGATAGCATCGGCAAGGCGCTTGAGGTGCGCAGGCCCTCTCGCCGCGACCAAGCCATGCTCGGCAAGATGTCCGCGTAGAGCGTTGATCAACTGGGTGCGCTGCCCGACGAACATCTGCCGGGTGCGGAACAGCATCGCTCGTGCCTGCTGCGCTTCCGACTTCAGCGGGACAAAGCGCATGGTGGGACGCGAGGCTGCTTCTACGATTGCCTCGGCATCAGCCACATCGTTCTTCTGGCGCTTGACGAACGGCTTCACGTAGATCGGCGGGATCAGGCGGACTTCATGTCCCAGCTTCTCAAACTCGCGGCCCCACCCGTGCGCCGTCGCGCAGGCTTCCATAGCGATCACACACCTTGGATGCTGCGCCACAAAAGCCATGAACTGAGCGCGCGAAAGCTTCTTGCGAAACACGACCGACCCGTCGTCACGAGCTCCATGCAACTGGAAGACCCGCTTTGCCAAGTCGATGCCGATGATAGTAGCTTCGGACATGGATGCTCTCTCCTTCTGTGATGGCTTCACACGCATCACATTGGCACATTGCGATGCCGCCGGGAGGGGGCATCCATGCCATCAACA
>JAOARA010000467.1 GCA_025211115.1 Roseicyclus sp.
ACGCCCTGGCCGGAGAGGCGCGAGAGGATCGGGCCGATCGCGCCCTGTTCCGATTCGGCGGTGGCATGGAGGATGTCGTCCAGTTCCGCCTCGATGGTGACGGGGGCCACGGCGGCGATATCGGCGGGCGAGACCGGCGCGGGGTCGCCGCGCTTGTAGAGGCCGAGTTTCTCGACCGTCTGGCGGAAATCGCCGGGCGGCAGGCTGCGCGCCAGCGCCTCGAGGTCGCCCATCGCTTCGCGCGGGATGTCGCGCAGGCCCGCCTCGGTCAGCAGGGTCTCGATCTCGGCGCGGCCGGGCGGGTCGTCGTAGATCGCGGCGGCGCGCGCGGTCTTGTGCCCTTCGAAGAGCTTGCGCAGCGCGGATTTCGCGGTCAGCCGACCGGCGGTGACGATGATCTGCGCATCGCCGGGCTGCCAGTCGGCCAGCGCCGCGGTGAAGACCGGGGCGAGCCCGTCGGTGGCCGCCTCGACGAAGACGGCGCGGGGGCCGGGGAAGAACCCCGTGGCCTTCGTGGCGTCGATCAGCCGGGCGGGGTCGGAGCGCAGTTCGGCGGCGTCCATGCGGGTGAGGCGCATTTCCTCTTCCGCGCCGGGGCCGAGCAGGTTTTTCAGCAGTTCCTGCCGGCGCAGGGCCACGCGCATGGCGTCATCGCCGAAGATCAGGCAGCCGGCCGCGGCGGTGTCGGGCTTGCGCGTGTAGGCGGCGACGTCGCGCGGGCCGAGCTTCATGCCCAGTCGGTCGCGCCCGACAGCAGGCGCGAGACGAGCTGATCGGCCAGCGCGACCATCAGCCGGTCCTCGGCATCGCGGCGGGCGGCGGCGGTCGAGACGGGCGAGCCGGTGGTGGAATAGGCGGTGAAGGTCGAGACCTCGCCGGATTGCACGGTGCGGTCGCTGCCGATCTCGGTCACGGCGAATTGCAGGGTGCCGATCACGTTGGTGCGGGTGATGTCGTCGGTTCCGGTGATGGCGAGATCGCGGTCGTCGGTCGTGATCTCCCAGTCCAGCGCATGGGTGGGGGCGCTGGCGCGGCCCAGACGATCCTCGAGCCGGGCGACGAGGACGAAGCCCAGCCTTGTGTCGGGCGGCGCGATTCGCAGGCGGTCACGCAGGGCGCCGCCCGCGCCGTTCGGCCCGTAGACCGGCGCGAAGCCGCAGGCCGCGAGCGGGGCGGCGGCCAGCAGCGTTAGGAAGGTGCGGCGGTCAGATGACGACATTCACGATACGGCCCGGCACGACGATCAGTTTCTTCGGCTGGCCCCCGGCCAGCGCCTTTTGCACAGCGTCGTCGGCCAGCGCGTGTTTTTCAACCTCTTCCTTCGTGGCGTCCTTGGCGACGGTGATTTCCGAGCGCCGCTTGCCGTTGATCTGGATCGGCAGGGTGACGGTGTCGGAGGTCAGCATCGCCTCGTCCGCGACGGGCCAGGGGGCGTTGGCGATCAGGCCTTCGCCGCCGAGCATGGCCCAGATTTCCTCGGACAGGTGGGGGGTCATGGGCGACATGAGCTGGGCCAGCGTTTTCGCGGCCTGCCGCTTGGCGTCGGCCCCGGCGGTGGATTTGCCGAGCGCGTTGGTGAAGGCGTAGAGCTTGGCGATGGCGGCGTTGAAGCCGAAGCTTTCGACGCCGTTGGTCACGTCGAAGATCGCCTTGTGCATCTCGCGCAGCAGGGCTTCGTCGGCGTCGTTGGGCGCGCTGTCGTCGGCCGCGATCTCGGCGGCGATGCGATGGACGCGGGCGAGGTGCCTGGAGGCGGCCTCGGCCCCGGCGGCGGTCCATTCCACGTCGCGCTCGGGGGGCGAATCGCTCAGGACGAACCAGCGGGCGGTGTCGGCGCCGTAGGTGGCGATGATGTTGACCGGGTCGACGACGTTGTTCTTGGACTTGGACATCTTGGCGGAGGGGATGATCTCGACCTCGGTGCCGTCCTCGAGGAAGCCGCGGCCGTCGCGCAGCTCGACCTCTTCGGGGTAGTGGTAGACGGGCCGCCCGTTGGCGTCCTTGGTCTGGAATATCGCGTGGGTGACCATCCCTTGCGTGAAGAGCGCGTTGAAGGGTTCCTTGGACTTCTCCGGCAGGTGGCCGCAGATCTGCATCGCGCGGGCGAAGAAGCGGGAATAGAGCAGGTGAAGGATCGCGTGCTCGATGCCGCCGATATACTGGTCGACGTTCATCCAGTATTCGGCTTCGGCCATATCGGTGGGGGTGGTCGCGCGTGGCGCGGTGAAGCGGGCGAAATACCAGGACGAATCGACGAAAGTGTCCATCGTGTCCGTCTCGCGCTTCGCGGGCTTGCCGCAGGCGGGGCAGGGGGTGTCGCGCCACGTCGGGTGACGGTCGAGCGGGTTGCCGCGCACGTCGAAGCTGACGTCGCGGGGCAGTTCGACGGGGAGGTTTTCCTTTTTCTCGGGCACCACGCCGCAGTCGTCGCAATGGACGACGGGGATGGGGCAGCCCCAGTAGCGTTGCCGGCTCAGGCCCCAGTCGCGCAGGCGGAACTTGGTGACGCCCTGGCCGACGCCCTTGGCTTCGCAGAAGGCGATGGCGGCGTCGATCGCCTCCTCCCCGGTGGCCTCTTCCGCCCAGTTGAAGGGCAGGGTCCAGCGGACCTTGTCGGGTTTGGGGGGAACATAGGCCTCGCCGCCGTCCTCGGGCTTCAGGTGATCGCCCTTGAGCGGCACGAAGGTCGAGATGACGGGCAGCCCGTATTTCCGCGCGAAATCGAGGTCGCGCTGGTCATGGGCCGGGCAGCCGAAGATCGCGCCGGTGCCGTAATCCATCAGGATGAAGTTGGCGATGTAGACCGGCAATTCCCACGCGGTGTCGAAGGGATGGCGCACGCGCAGCCCGGTGTCGAAGCCGAGTTTCTCGGCCTTTTCCAGCGCCTCTTCGGTGGTGCCGCCGCGGCGGGCCTGCGCGCAGAACTCGGCGACCTTGGGGTCGTGCGCCTCCAGCTCTTTCGCAATGGGGTGGTCGGGCGAGATGCCGACGAAGCTTGCCCCCAGAAGCGTGTCGGGGCGGGTCGTGTAGACCTCCACCCGGTCATGGGTTTTGGTCGGCTCGACCATGCCGAAGGCGAATTGCAGACCGCGCGAGCGGCCGATCCAGTTGGCTTGCATCAGCTTGACCTTGGCCGGCCAGTCATCGAGCCCGTCGAGCGCATCCAGCAATTCGCCCGAGAAATCGCTGATCTTGAAGAACCACTGCGTCAGCTCGCGGCGTTCCACATCCGCGCCCGAGCGCCAGCCCTTGCCGTCGATCACCTGCTCGTTGGCCAGAACGGTCATGTCG
>JAOARA010000468.1 GCA_025211115.1 Roseicyclus sp.
CGTCCAACCTGTCGCACCCCCGCGCGCTTGCCCTTGTGGCTGCAAGCATTACCTCCGTTTCAGAAATTTCTGAAATCACTGCGCGAACAGGATTTTGGCATGAAGACGACGCCGCTCCGGCAGGAGTTCATCCTGCATTTCGGGGAAATGGGCAGCCGGTGGGGCATCAACCGCACCGTGGGGCAGATCTATGCCCTGCTGTTCCTGTCCTCCGAGCCGCTGAACGCGGAAACCATCACCGAGGCGCTGGGGATCAGCCGGTCGAACACCTCGATGGGCCTGAAAGAGCTGCAAAGCTGGAACCTCGTCCGGCTCAAGCATGTCCCCGGCGACCGCCGGGATTACTTCACCACGCCGGATGACCTGTGGGAGATCGTGCGCACCCTCGTGGCCGAGCGCAAGAAGCGCGAGATCGACCCGACGCTGACCAAGCTGCGCGAGCTCGAGATGCAGGGCCCCGCCGGCGACGACTACGCCGAGGCCCGCATCGCCGAGCTGCGCGAGCTGATCGAGATGATGACCGGCTTCTACGCCGAGATGGAACGGCTCGAAACCGAGCGGCTGGTGAAGCTGATGACGCTGGGCAGCCGCATCGCGGGGCTGATCGACAAGACGGGCGGGATGATCCCGTCGCTCACGAAACGCAAGTAGGGGACGATTGACATGGAAACGCTCGACACGCTCCTTCTCAGCCGCATCCAGTTCGCGGCCAACATCTCGTTCCACATCCTGTTCCCGACCATCACCATCGCCTTGGGCTGGGTGCTGTTCTTCTTCCGCCTCCGCTTCTCGCAGACCGGCGACGAGAAATGGATGGCCGCCTACCGCTTCTGGGTGAAGGTCTTTGCCCTTTCCTTCGCCATGGGCGTCGTCTCGGGCATCACCATGTCCTTCCAGTTCGGCACCAACTGGCCGGGCTTCATGGAAACCGTGGGCAATATCGCGGGGCCGCTCCTGGCCTACGAGGTGCTGACCGCCTTCTTCCTCGAGGCCGTCTTCATCGGCATCATGCTCTTCGGCTTTTCCCGCGTGCCGGGCTGGCTGCACATGCTGGCGACCTTCCTCGTGGCCTTCGGCACCACCATGTCGGCCTTCTGGATCATCGTCCTGAACAGCTGGATGCACACGCCGCAGGGCTTCGAGATGATCGACGGAGAGGCATTCGCCACCGATTGGTGGGCGATCATCTTCAACCCCTCCATGCCCTACCGCTTCGCCCACATGATGCTGGCCAGCTTCCTGACCGTGGGCTTCCTTGTCGCCGGTGTCTCGGCCTTCCGCTGGCTTCTGGGCGACCGGAGCCGCGAGGTGCGGGCGATGCTCAAGACCGGCGTCTCCATCGGCGCGCTGCTGATCCCCGTGCAGATCTTCATGGGCGACCTGCACGGGCTCAACACCAAGGAATACCAGCCCGCCAAGGTCGCCGCGATGGAAGGCCTGTGGGAGACGCAGGAAGGCGCGCCGCTCGTCCTCTTCGGCATCCCGGACGAAGAGGCGCGGACCAATCACATGGCCGTGGAAATCCCCGGACTCGCGTCGTTCATCCTGACGCATGAGTGGGACGGCGAGCTGAAGGGCCTCAACGATTTCGTGGCCGAGGACGGCACCGTCCTGCACCCGCCCGTGGCCCCCGTCTTCTGGTCCTTCCGCGTCATGGTCGGCACCGGCGTCGCCATGCTGCTGCTCAGCTGGGCCTCGGTCTGGTTCATGTGGCGCCGCCGCACCCTGCACGAGGGGCGGATCAAAGGCCACTGGTTCGCGGTCGAGGGGCTGCCGAAGCCGATCCTCTGGGCGCTGGTGCCCATGGCCTTCTCCGGCTGGGTCGCCACGCTCGCGGGCTGGTACACCACCGAGATCGGCCGCCAGCCCTGGCTGGTGCAGGGCGTGATGACCACCGAGATGGCCGTGGCCGACGTGCCCGCGCCGATGGTGATGGGCACGCTGGTGACCTATCTCGCGATCTACGCCGCGCTGCTCGTCGCCTATATCGGCGTCATCGCCTATCTCGCGCGCAAGGCCGCCCGCGGAGAGGACGGCCGCGCCATCGACATGACCCATTCGGGCAAGGCGCAGGTCGCCGCCCTCAGCCCCGCGGAGTGAACCCATGCTGCCCGATTTCGCCAATCCAGCCGACTGGCTGCCCTGGGCCTTCGCCTCGCTCATGGGGCTGTCGATCCTGATCTACGTGGTGCTCGACGGCTTCGACCTCGGCGTCGGCATCCTGTTTCCGCTGGCCGAACCGGCGGAACAGGACCGGATGATCGGCTCCATCGGGCCATTCTGGGACGCCAACGAGACATGGCTCGTGCTGGCCGTGGGGCTCCTCCTCGTGGCCTTCCCCCAGGCGCACGGCATGATCCTGACCGCGCTCTACCTGCCGGTCTTCGTGATGCTCGTGGGCCTGATCCTGCGCGGCGTCGCCTTCGAGTTCCGCGCCAAGGCGCGCGACCACCACAAGCGGCTCTGGAACCGCCTGTTCTTCACCGGCTCCCTGATGACGGCGCTGGCCCAGGGCTTCATGCTCGGCCTTTACATCATGGGTCTGGAACAGACGCTTGCGACCTACGCCTTCGCCACGCTCACGGCGGTGTTCCTCGCCGTCGGCTACAGCTTCATCGGCTCGGCCTGGCTCATCCACAAGACCGAAGGCGCCCTGCAATGGAAGGCCGTCCGCTGGAGCCGCGAAAGCCTCTGGGGCGTGATCCTCGGCATCGGCGCGGTGTCGCTCGCCACGCCGCTCGTCTCCACCCGCATCTTCGACAAATGGCTGACCGTGCCCGAGGTCTTCTACCTCGCGCCGTTGCCGGTCCTCTCGGGCGTCCTGATCCTGTGGCTCTGGAAGATGCTGCGCGAGATGCCCTTCCCCGAAGACCGCCGCTCCTGGCTGCCCTTCGCCGCTGCCACCGCACTCTTCGCGCTGGCCTATCTCGGCATGGCCTACAGCTTCTACCCCTACGTGGTGCCCGATCAGCTGACGATCTACGAGGCCGCCGCCGCCCCCGAAAGCCTCATGATCATCCTTGTCGGGGCCTGCATCGTGGTGCCCGTGATCCTCGGCTACTCGATCCTCGCCTACACGATCTTCCGCGGCAAGGCGACGGAACTGCGCTACGATTGAGCGACAGGCCCTTCATCTTCCTCCAAATACGGATGGCACCCGGCCGGCCACGCGCGCACCACCGGGGGTGACGCGCAAACACCGGCCACAGGCCCCCGGCGGGCGTGCGCCCGCCGCCGGGTCGGCGCGCGCAGCGCGGCGAAACCGGTCAGAATTCCACGCTGACGCCGGGCAGGTTCAGCGCCGCCATTAGGTCGCGCAACTCCTGCCGTGCGGCAAGGTTCGAGATGTTCAGCCGCTCCACGCCCAGCTCGCGCAGGTCCAGAAGCGTCATCCCCGTGGGAAACAGCTCGCGGAAGATCACCCGCTCTGAAAAGCCGGGCGCCACCCGGAACCCGATCCGTTCCGACAGCTGCTCCAGCGCCCGCCCGACCTTGCGCTTGTTGTGCATCTGCTGCGTCGGCAGGCGGTTGCGCACCGCGATCCAGTCCATCGGGGCAAGCCCCGCCCGCGCCCGCAGCTGCCGCGCGTGCCAGACCATCTCGGAATAGACGCTCGGTCCCTTGATCTCGTAGGTCTCGGGGTCGATCCGCGCCATCAGGTCGAAATCCACGAAACTGTCGTTCATCGGCGTGATCAGCGTATCGGCCAGCGAATGCGCCACCTGGCTCAGGCGGGTGTGACTGCCGGGGCAGTCGATCACGATGAAATCGCAGCGCCCCTCCAGCTGCGCCACAGCCGCCGACAGGCGCTTGTCGAGGATGTTCTCCCCCTCGGCCAGCGTCGCGGGGTCCACCTCGGGCAGTTCCATCAGCTCGGGCGCGCCGATATCCATGCCGCGGGCCGCGATCGTCGCGCGGCGGTTCTCCATGTAGCGCGCGAAGCTGCGTTGCCGCAAATCGAGGTCGAGGCCACCCACCACATGCCCCATGCGCGCCAGCGCCGTGGCGACATGCATCGAGGTGGTGGATTTGCCCGAGCCGCCCTTCTCGTTACCCAATACGATGATATGCGCCACTGCCCGTCCCCCGAATGCGGCCTCAAGATATGGGCGCCCTCCTTGGTCGGGGCGCGAATTGTTGCGGATATTACGTGATGTGGGGGCAAAGGTTAAGCACAATCACCCCAAGCACGATCACCCAAAGAAAGACGCCGCCCCCGACAGGGGACGGCGCCATGCAGTCGAACGGTGGGTCGGCTCAGAAGCCGAGGCCCTCGTACTTCTTCTTGAACTTCGACACGCGGCCGCCGGTGTCCATCAGGCGCGAGGAACCGCCGGTCCAGGCCGGGTGAACCGTGGGGTCGATGTCGAGCGCGAGCGTGTCGCCCTCCGAGCCCCAGGTCGAGCGCATCTGGACGATGTCGCCATTGGTCATCTTGACGTTGATGACGTGATAGTCGGGGTGGATTTCCTTTTTCATCACGCCTCTCCTTACGCGTCGGCGCTTGCGCGCGGCTTGTAGGTGTTGTCCTCGGCGATCCGGGCAGATTTGCCGCGGCGCGCGCGCAGGTAGTAGAGCTTGGCGCGGCGCACCTTGCCGCGACGCACGACCTCGATCGAGTCGATGTTCGTGGAATACAGCGGGAAGACGCGCTCGACGCCCTCGCCGAAGGAAATCTTGCGAACGGTGAACGAGCCCGCTATGCCCTTGCCGTTCTTGCGGCTGATGCAGACGCCTTCGTAGTTCTGCACGCGGGTGCGGGTGCCTTCGGTCACCTTGAAGCCGACGCGGATCGTGTCGCCGGCCTTGAAGTCGGGAATGGTCTTCCCGAGGGCGGCGATCTGTTCCGCCTCGATCTGTGCGATCAGGTCCATCTGATGCGCTCCTGTGTTGCCCACGGTTTGCCCGCGGAGGTGTCGTGGTCTTGTGCCGAGAGCTCTGATCTTCAACCGGGTCCGCCTGTGCCCGCATCCGCGGGGCGCCCGTCAGAGGTCGTCCGACCGTGTCTTGTCATGTGTCGTCCGTCGCAGGCGTCACGCAGAAGAATGCGCAACAAACGGAAATCCCGCCGGAGTTCCCTCCCGCGGTCGTGGGCAGCGTATAGGCCGGGTTTCCAACCGGATCAAGCCGATTCCGCGCGTCTCAGTCGCCGGACTTCGCACGATGTGCGGCCCAGAGGTCGGGCCGCCGCTCCGCCGTTAGCCGCTCGGCCTCGGCCCGGCGCCACCTGGCGATTTCCCCGTGGTTGCCCGACAGCAGCACCGGCGGGATCTCGCGCCCGCGCCATTCGCGCGGCTGGGTGTATTGCGGATGCTCCAGCAGCCCGTCGGAGAAACTCTCCTCCTCGGTCGAGGCCGCGTTGCCCAGCACGCCGGGAATGAGCCGCACGGTGGCGTCGATCAGCGCCTGCGCCGCGATCTCGCCGCCGGTCAGGACGAAATCCCCGATCGAGACCTCTTCCAGCGCGAATTCGTCGATCACGCGCTGGTCCACCCCCTCGAACCGCCCGCAGAGCAGCGTCATGCCATCGGCCGCCGCGAAACGGCGCGCGTCGGCCTGGGTAAAGGGCTTGCCCCGCGGCGACAGGTAGACCCGCGGCCAGCGTGCCGGGTCAGCCGGCGTGCCGACCGCGGCCATCCCAAGCGCCCGGCCCAGCACGTCGGGCTTCATCACCAGCCCCGCACCCCCGCCCGCGGGCGTGTCGTCCACCTGCCGGTGCTTGCCGGTGCCGAAGGTCCGAAGGTCGATGGTTTCCAGCGCCCACAACCCCTGCTGCAGCGCCTTGCCGGTCAGCGAGGCGTCGAGCACGCCGGGAAAGACGCCGGGAAACAGCGTCACGACCTTGGCGCACCACGCCCCCTTGAGGCGCGGCCGGTCGGTCATCAGCTCCCGCGGGGTGGCGCTGGCCGAGACCGCGAGGCGGCCATGGGATCTGGAGGGCGTGTCGGACATGCCGCTGCGATACCCACGCCGCGCAGGTTCGGCAAGGGGCAGCGCGGTTCGGGGGTGCATCCGGTCACGGCGGCTGTGCATCGCTGCCGGTTGCGGGGACGGGCAAAGGGGTTAAGTGTCGGCGCGTGGCGCGATAGCGCCGCCGAAGCCCCAGCGGAGAGAACGTGTGCCCAACCCCATCCTGACCGTCGACCGCCTCGAAAAGACCTACGAGGGCGGGTTCCGCGCTCTCGATGCGGTGTCGCTCGACATCCACGCGGGCGAGATCCTCGCGCTGCTCGGCCCGAACGGGGCGGGCAAGACGACGCTGATCTCCGCGATCTGCGGCCTTGTGCAGCCCACCGGCGGCAAGGTGACCGTGGGTGGGCATGACACGGTGACCGCCTATCGCGCGGCGCGGTCGCTGATCGGGCTGGTCCCGCAGGAGATCAACCTCGAACCCTTCGAGAAGGTGATCAACACCGTCCGCTTCTCGCGCGGGCTCTTCGGCAAGCCACGCGACGACGCGTTTCTCGAGAAGATCCTGCGCCAGCTCTCGCTCTGGGAGAAGCGCGACCAGCCGATCCGCTCGCTCTCGGGCGGGATGAAGCGCCGCGTGCTGATCGCCAAGGCGC
>JAOARA010000469.1 GCA_025211115.1 Roseicyclus sp.
CCTGAAGATCGACGCCGATATGCTGAAGCGCCCCGTCAACGTGGGCTTCTCGGGCGGCGAGAAGAAGCGCAACGAGATCCTGCAGATGGCGATGCTCGAGCCCAAGATGTGCATCCTCGACGAAACGGATTCCGGCCTCGACGTGGACGCGATGAAGCTGGTGTCGGACGGCGTGAACGCGCTGCGCTCCGAGGGGCGCGGGTTCCTTGTCATCACCCACTACCAGCGGCTTCTCGATCACATCAAACCCGACGTGGTTCACATCATGGCCGATGGCCGCATCATCAAGACCGGCGGCCCCGAGCTGGCGCTGGAAGTGGAACAGAACGGTTATGCCGACATCCTGAACGAGGTGGCGTGATGGCGGTCGCTCAAGCGAAACAGGATCTGACCGAGGCGCGCATCGACGCGCTGGAGATGCCCGGCGGCGCCGGATGGGCCGCCGAGGCGCGCGGGCACGCGCTGTCGCGGCTGCGGGCGATGGGCCTGCCGGGGCGGCGGGACGAGTATTGGAAATACACCGACCCCACGAGCCTGACCCAGGTCGAGGCCCCGCGGGCCGCCGTCTTCGACGCCTCCGACGAGGTGCCGATGTTCGACGGGATCGAACGGTTGAAGATCGTCTTCGTCGACGGCGTTTTCGATGCCGAGGCCTCGGACGATCCGAGCCTTGCCGGGCTGGAGATCGAGCGCCTGTCGGAAGCCACCGCCAAGGATATCCACTGGGCGCGCGAGGTCTTCGGCCAGCTCGAGGCCGCGGGGCAGACGCCCGTCGCGCGCCCGCTGGCGGCCCTCAACACCGCCTTTGCCACCGATGGCGTGGTGATCCGGGCCACCGGCAAGGCCGCCAAGCCCGTCAGCCTGATCTACCTGCATCGCTCGGACCGGTCGGACGCGATCCTTCACCATGTCGTGCGCGTCGAGGAGGGGGCCGAGCTGACCATCCTCGAGAACGGACCGGCGGCGGCGCGCTTCAACAAGTGCATGGAAATCAGCGTGGCCGATGGCGGTGCCTTCCACCATGTCCGCGCGCAGGGCCGCGACCACGAGCGCCGCGCGGCCACCCACATGTTCGCACGGCTGGGCGAGGGCAGCACCTACAAGTCCTTCACCCTCACCGCCAATGGCGTGATGACCCGCAACGAGCATGTGATCGAGCTGACCGGCGACGACGCCAGCGCGCATGTGGCCGGGGCCGCGATGGGCGATGGCAAGAGCGGCGCGTTCCACCATGACGACACGGTCTTCATCACCCATGACGCGGTGAATTGCGAAAGCCGCCAGGTCTTCAAGAAGGTGCTCCGCAACGGGGCGGCGGGCGTCTTCCAGGGCAAGATCCTGGTGAAGCCCGACGCGCAGAAGACGGACGGCTACCAGATCAGCCAATCGCTGCTTCTGGACGAGGATTCGTCCTTTCAGGCCAAGCCCGAGCTGGAGATCTACGCCGATGACGTGAGCTGTTCGCATGGCTCGACCACCGGCGCGATCGACGACACCGCGCTGTTCTACCTGCGTTCGCGCGGGGTGCCGACCGATCTTGCCACCGACCTCCTGGTGCTGGCCTTCCTCGACGAGGCGATCCAGGAGATCGCGGACGAGCGGCTGGCCGATGACATCCGTCTCCGGCTGCAACAGTGGCTGGAGCGGCGCAGGAAGGGCTGAGATGCCGGTTTCCACCGATATCGTGTCCAGCTGGCGGCGCCCCGGCCGGGTCATGCGCCGCCTGCTGGACATGGGCCGCCGCGAGGATCGGGCGCTGATGTTCCTGATGCTGGGCTGCGGGCTGATGTTCGTCGGCCAATGGCCGCTCATCGCCCGCGAAGAGGCGCTCATGCCCGACCAGGGCGCGCCGCTGCAGGCGCGGCTGGCGATCACCTTTTTCGCGTGGCTGATGGTCTGGCCCATTGCGCTTTACGCGCTTGGTGGGCTGACGCATCTCGTGGCGCGTCTCTTCGGGGGGCGCGGCAGCCATTACACGGCGCGGCTGGCGCTGTTCTGGGCGCTTCTGGCGGCCTCGCCGGCGTGGCTGTTCTACGGGATGGTGGCGGGCTTCATCGGGCCGGGGCCCGCGGCGAACGGGTCGGGCATCCTGTGGGCGGTTGCCTTTCTGACGATCTGGATCATCTGCTTGCGCGAGGCGGAACGCGAACCCGAGGCGCAAACGGCGACATGACCCACCTGATGAACATGGGCAACCTGCTGCGCATGGCGCGCGACACGGTCTCGAACCCCCGCGAGGGGGCCGAGACGGTGCTGGCCCTCGGCCTGCCGAAACAGGCGCTCTGGCTGGCCTTTGCGCTGGTCGTGGTGCTGTCGATGCTGCTGGGCGACCTGCTGTACCTGCTGGCCGACCTGCCGCGGGACGGCGCGATGACCGGGCCGCTCGGGGCCTCGCCCCTCGTGATGGGGCTTTTGCAGGGGGCCTTCCTGTTCCTGATGGCCCATGCGGTCACCCTTGTCGGGCGCATGTTCGGCGGCACCGGCCGCTTCGACGAGGCGCTGGCGCTGATCGTCTGGCTTCAGTTCATCTTTCTCTGCGTGCAGATCCTGCAGCTTGCCGCCGTTCTCGTGATCCCGCCTATGGCGGGGCTGATCACCATGCTGGCCGTCGGCCTGTTCTTCTGGCTGCTGGTGAATTTCATCGCCACGCTGCACGGCTTCACCTCGCTCGGGATGGTCCTCGTGATGACCATCCTGTCGGGCTTCACCATCCTCTTCGTCCTGAGCCTGATCCTGACCCTGCTCGGCGTGACCTTCGAAGGACCCCCCGTCTGAATGACCTATGACATCGACAAGATCCGTTCCGATTTCCCGATCCTCGCGCGCGAGGTGAACGGCAAGCCGCTGGTCTATCTCGACAACGGCGCCTCGGCGCAGAAGCCGCAGGTCGTGATCGACGCGGTCACGCAGGCCTATTCGATGGAATATTCCAACGTTCACAGGGGCCTGCACTACCTGTCGAACCTCGCCACCGAGAAATACGAGGGCGTGCGCGGCACCATCGCGCGCTTTCTGGGCGTCAAGAACGAGGACGAGATCGTCTTTACCTCCGGCACGACCGAGGGGATCAACCTCGTCGCCTATGGCTGGGCGATGCCGCGGATGGAGGCGGGGGACGAGATCGTCCTGACCATCGCCGAACATCACGCCAATATCGTGCCCTGGCACTTCCTGCGCGAACGGCAGGGGGTGGTGCTGAAATGGGTCGATGTGGACGCGAACGGCGATCTCGACCCGCAAGCGGTGATCGACGCGATCGGGCCGAAGACCAAGCTCGTGGCGATGTCGCACATGTCGAACGTGCTGGGCACGGTCTTCGACGTGAAACCGGTGATCGACGCGGCCCATGGACGCGGCGTGCCGGTGCTGGTCGACGGTTCGCAGGCGGCTGTTCACATGCCGCTCGACCTCGACGCTCTCGGTGCGGATTTCTACGCGATCACGGGTCACAAGCTTTACGGCCCCTCGGGGTCCGGCGCGATGCACATCAAGTCAGACCGCATGGCCGAGATGCGCCCCTTCATGGGCGGCGGCGACATGATCCGCGAGGTTCACCGCGACGAGGTCACATGGAACGACCCGCCGATGAAGTTCGAGGCGGGGACGCCCGGCATCGTCCAGCAGATCGGCCTTGGCGTGGCGCTCGACTACATGATGGGCGTGGGGATGGAGAACATCGCCGCCCATGAGAAGCGCCTGACCGATTACGCGCGGGCGCGGCTCGACGGGTTGAACTGGCTGAACGTGCAGGGCAATTCCGCGACCAAGGGCGCGATCTTCTCCTTCACGCTCGAGGGCGCGGCCCATGCGCATGACATCTCGACCGTGCTCGACAAGAAGGGCGTCGCGGTGCGCGCGGGCCACCATTGCGCCCAGCCCCTGATGGAGCACATGGGCGTCACGGCGCCCTGCCGCGCGAGCATGGGGATGTACAACACCGAGGCCGAGATCGACGCGCTGGTCGACGCGCTGGAGCTGTGTCACGAGCTGTTCGCCTGACCGGGCGGAGGTCGGGCGAGACAGTGAGAACGGCCCGCCAAACTTGACAAATCGGGTGTAATCCGTCATGTATCCTGCATGATGACGCGGAATGTCAAAGAAACCGTCGGGATCTGATCCCGGTTTCGCCCCACCGGCGCATTGGCTCGGCTGGGGTCTTTCGCGTTTTCTGTTGTCTTCCTTTCCTCCGTTCTGGCGCTACTGGCCGCTCTACCTGTGTGGAGGTTTGGTCATCGGTGCCATTCTCGTTCTGTGGCATAGCGGTGTCGCGCCCTTGCCATCCGCCGAGGACGGGGGCACGCCACCCCTCGGCCCCAATGCGATCGTGCTCTTTGCCGGGGTATGCGTCGCCGCGGCGGCGCTGATCGCCAACAGCTGGTCGCAGTGGCAGACCGCCCGCATCGCCAATGCGCTGCAAAGCCTCCAGACGCTCCGGACCGACCGCGAATACCTGATCAACGTCGACGTCGTAAAGCGCGTCATTCACCAGAAGGGTGGACGCTGGGGGTAGCCCCTGAATGCGGCGCTGCGACAGGAATTCGCCCTCCTCGCGCCGGGCCCCAGCTATGACAAGCCCAGTTTCAGGGAAGCGTCCCTGTTCATCCTGAACCAGTACGAGTTTCTCGCGGCCAGCGTCAGGTCGGGGGCGACCGATCTCGTTCTGGTCCGAACCACGCTGCGCGGGCCTGTCGCGGCCCTTCTGACTACATATTCCGCCGAGATCGTCACGCTTCGCAAACAGTATCCGCGGGCCTTGACCAACCTGATCTGGCTGCACCGCATCCTGAGCGGGTCCATGCAGCCCTATCTCGGGCCGGACAATATCGGCGATTGAAACCGCTTCAGTCGGGTCGCCCCATCAGCCGGTCGATGGGCGCGTAATCATCCGTCAGGATCATCCCGCGATCCTGCGCCAGCGCCTGCACGAAGCCGTCGCCAAGCGCGCCGAAGGTCATCATGTCGGGCGCGGGCGCGGTGAACTGGTCCACCGGCGTCGGCGCGTTGCCCGCCACCACGGCGAATACCATGCGCGCGCCCGGCGCAGGCTGGGCGGCGCGTGTCCAGACCTCGACCACCGGAAAGACCTCGCGCAGCGTCAGCACGATGGACCCGAGCGCGCCCAGCCGGTCCTCGTAGTCGATCACCGTCATCAGGAAGCTGCCCTCGGGCGTCAGCCGGGCGGCGACCAGCTCGTAAAAC
>JAOARA010000470.1 GCA_025211115.1 Roseicyclus sp.
CAACACCCTATCCATCAGCGTCTCGTGGGCGCGGTTTTGTTTATATCATACAGTATGGCGGGCGCGGCCTGCGGGGGTCGACCCGCGGGGGGGCGCTGCCCCCGGGACCCCCCGGGATATTTGTGAAGCAGAGAAGGAGCAGGCCGATGCTGAGCCCTGCGACCGAAACCGAGTTGAGCGAGATCGTGGCGCATGCCACGGGGCCCCTGCGCGTGGTGGGGGGCGGCACGCGGCCCATCGGGCGGCCCGTCGCGGGTGACGTGCTGTCGGTGGCCGGGCTGTCGGGCATCGAGCTGTATGAACCGGGCGCGCTGACCATCGTGGCCAAGGCGGGCACGCCGCTGGCCGAGGTCGAGGCCGCATTGGCCGCCGAGGGGCAGCGCCTGCCCTTCGAGCCGATGGACCACCGCGCGCTCCTGGGCACCGGCGGCGCGCCGACCATCGGCGGCGTGGTGGCCGCCAATGTCTCGGGGCCGCGGCGCATCCAGGCGGGGGCGGCGCGTGACAGCCTGATCGGGGTGCGCTTCGTCGATGGCTCGGGCACCGTCGTCAAGAACGGCGGGCGGGTGATGAAGAACGTCACCGGCTATGACCTCGTGAAGCTGATGGCCGGGTCCTGGGGCACGCTGGGCGTGTTGAGCGAGGTGGCCTTCAAGGTCTTGCCCGCGCCCGAGGCGGCGGCGTCGCTGAGCCTCGAGGGCCTGAGCGCGCTGCAGGCGGTCGAGGCGACGGCGGTCGCGCTCGGCTCGCCCTTCGAGGTGTCGGGGGCGGCGCATCTGCCGGGCGAAGGGCGCACGATCCTGCGGATCGAGGGGTTTGCCGCCAGCGTGGCCTACCGCGCCGGGCGGCTGTCCGAGCTGATGGCCCCCTTCGGCGCGGTCACGGTCGAGGAAGATGGCGCGACGGTCGCCGAAACCTGGCGCGGCATTCGGGACGTCAGCGGCTTCGCGGGCCGTGAGGGCGATGTCTGGCGCATCTCGGTCACGCCCTCCGACGGCCCCGAGATCGCGGCCCGGACGGGCGGTGAGGCGATGTTCGACTGGGGCGGCGGGCTGATCTGGGCTCTGGTGCCCGAGGGCACCGACCTGCGGGCGCGGCTGGGCGCCTTCGCCGGGCATGCGACGCTGATCCGCGCATCGGAAGAGACGCGGGCGCGCATCGCGCCGTTGCAGCCGGAGCCAGCGCCGCTGGCGAAGCTCTCGCGCGGGCTGCGCGGGAAATTCGATCCGCGGGGCATCCTCAATCCGGGCCTGATGGGGGCATGAGGGCGCGCGGGATGATCGGGGACAGCTTGATCGCGGCACTGCCCTCGGCGGCCCTCTTCGCGGGGCTGGCCCTGATGTCGGACCGCCCGCGCGGCGCGCTTCTGGCGCAGGCTGCGCTGGTGGCGGCGGTCGTGATGATCTTCGTGGCCATCCTGGTCGATGCCCCGGTCGCCGGGATACCCGCGCCGCGGCTGGCCGCTATCGCCACGGGGCTGATCGCGGCGGCGGTGGCGGGGATGCTCTACCACCTCTATCTCGGGCGCTTCGAACGGGTCTGGGCCGCGCGTGCGGTCTTTACCCTTGTCTATCTCGGGGCGGCGGGGCTGTTCGGCCTCGTCTTCCTTTCGCTGATCTGAAGGTTTCGACATGCAGACGACATTCACGCCCGAGCAACTGACCGATCCCGCGATCCAGCGGTCGAACGAGATCCTGCGGGCCTGCGTCCATTGCGGCTTCTGCACGGCGACCTGTCCGACATACCAGGTTCTCGGCGATGAACTCGACAGCCCGCGGGGGCGGATCTATCTTATAAAAGATATGCTCGAGAAGGGGCGGCCCGCCGACGCCAAGACGGTCAAGCACATCGACCGCTGCCTGAGCTGCCTGGCCTGCATGACGACCTGTCCCTCGGGCGTGCATTACATGCACCTTGTCGATCACGCGCGCGAGCATATCGAACGGACCTACAAGCGTCCGCTTTTCGAGCGCGTGCTGCGCTGGACGCTGGCGCAGATCCTGCCCCATCCGACGCGGTTCCGCATCGCGCTTCTGGGGGCGAAGATCGGGCGGCCCTTCGCCTTCCTGATGCCCGATGCGCGGCTGAAGGCGATGCTCGAGATGGCGCCGAAGACCATTCCGCCGGTCAGCCGCAACGACGATCCGCAGGTGTTCCCGGCGCAGGGCGCGCGCAAGATGCGCGTGGCGCTGATGACCGGCTGCGCGCAGCGCGCGCTCAACACCGATATCAACGATGCCACCATCCGGCTGCTGACGCGGCTGGGCTGCGACGTGGTGATCGCCGAGGGGCAGGGGTGCTGTGGCGCGCTCACGCATCACATGGGCAAGACGCAGGAAAGCCATGCCACCGCGGCCAGGAACATCCGCGCCTGGCACCGCGAGATGACGGGCGAGGGGCTGGATGCCATCGTCATCAACACCTCGGGCTGCGGCACGACCGTCAAGGATTACGGGCACATGTTCCGCAACGAAGCACTCGCTTCGGAAGCGGCGGCGGTCAGCGGGATCGCCATGGATGTCTCCGAGGTTCTGATGAAGCTGGACCTGCCCGAGGGGGCGCAGCAGGGCCTGAAGGTGGCCTATCACGCGGCCTGTTCGCTGCAGCATGGCCAGCAGATCAAGACCCATCCCAAGGACCTGTTGAAGCGCGCGGGCTACAAGGTGGTGGAACCCGCCGACAGCCACCTGTGCTGTGGCTCGGCCGGGACCTACAACCTGATGCAGCCCGAGATCTCGAAGGAGCTGAAGGCGCGCAAGGTCGAGACGCTCGAGGCCACGCGCCCCGACATCATCGCGGCGGGCAACATCGGCTGCATGATGCAGAT
The DNA here is from genome assembly GCA_025211115.1 of Roseicyclus sp. Classification (GTDB taxonomy): domain Bacteria; phylum Pseudomonadota; class Alphaproteobacteria; order Rhodobacterales; family Rhodobacteraceae; genus Roseicyclus. The sequence goes on from JAOARA010000470.1 coordinate 2,828, forward strand.
CGGCTCGGGCACCGAGGTGCCGATCGTCCATACCGTCGAACTGCTCGACTGGGCGACCGGCGGGCCGCGGCCCGCGGGCCTCGATGCGCCGGGCAAGCGCGAGGTGCCGGTGCCGATCCTGCGCTGACCCGGCCCGGCCCAAGTTTCGACACAAGGGGATGCTAGCCGCGTGGGCGCACGTCCACCGCGGAGGGTCCATGCGCCTGTTTCGCCTGATCCTGTGTCTTGTCCTGATGCCCTGTGCCGCCGCGGCGCAGGGCCGTCTGCCGCAGATGACGGCAGAGGCGCCGCTGCGCGCGCTGACCACGCCGGTCGAGGCCGGGGGCTGGGCCGCCGTGGGGCGGCTCGACGCGCCAAGCTCCTTTTGCTCGGCGACGCTGATCGCGCCCGATCTCGTGATGACGGCGGCCCATTGCCTGTTCGATGCCGAACATCGCAGGATCGACGACCGCGCGCTCCGCTTCGCCGCGGGCCTGCGCAACGGCCATGCAGAGGCGGTGCGCGGCGTCGCGCGGTCCTTTCTGCATCCCGACTGGCACATGACGGGCGGTCGGCCCGACACCGCCACGGTGGCCCGTGACATCGCGCTTCTGGAGCTGGACGCGCCGATCCTGCTGGCCTCGGTCCGGCCGATCCCGGCGGGGTCGCGCGGCCATGCGCGGGACCTCGTGACCATCGTCTCCTACGGGCGCGACCGGGCGTCCCACGCCTCCATCGAGGAGAATTGCCGCATCCTCGACCGCGAGGGGGACGTGACCGCCCTGTCCTGTTCGGTGGTCGAGGGGTCTTCGGGTGCGCCGGTGCTGCGGCGCACGCCGTCCGGGCTGGAGATCGCGGCGGTCGTCTCGGCCGTGGGGAACCGGGACGGGCAGGCCGTGTCCTTCGCCGTCGATGTCGCGGCCCTGCTGCCGACGCTTCTGGCGGCGCGGGATGCGGGCCGTCCGGGCGGCGGCACGGGCGGTGTCATCGTCCGGCGCGCGACGGACACGAGCGGCGGGCGGGACCGGATCGGCGCGCGCTTCCTGCGCCCCTGAGGTCTTGAAAGCGGCCGCGGGCCCACCCAGATCCCTCTTGCGCAGCGGTGCCGCCAAGCCGGGCCGCAGCGCGTTCACCGGGGCCGCGCCCATGACCAAGGGGCGGTCCGCACCCCAGTTGTCGCTCAATGGAGGATGACACATGCGTAGCTATGACCTTTCCCCGCTTTACCGCGCCACCGTCGGTTTCGACCGGATGGCCGACCTTCTGGATCGCGTGATGACGCAGGACGTCGGAAGCGCCACCTACCCGCCCTACAACATCGAGAAAACCGACGAGAACGCCTATCGCATCTCGATCGCCGTCGCCGGCTTCACTGAGGCCGAGCTGGGCGTCGAGCAGCGCGAGACCGAGCTTGTGGTCACCGCTCGCAAGGCCAAGGACGAGACCGCGCGCACCTACCTGCACCGCGGGATTGCGACCCGCGCCTTCGAAAAGCGGTTCCAGCTGGCCGACCACGTCCGCGTGACGGGGGCCGTCCACGAGAACGGCATGCTTCACATCGACCTGCTGCGCGAGGTGCCCGAGGCGCTGAAGCCGCGCCAGATCGAGATCACCCGCGCCCGGCCGCAGGTGATCGAGGCGGACACCGCCTGATCCGGTTTTCATGCGATGATCGATGGGGCGGTCCGTTCGGGCCGCCCTTTTTCATGCGGGCAGCCGCCGCAAGAGCGCCGCGCCGCACAGCGGGGCCGCGACGCAAAGCGCGATCACCGCGCCATGCCCGGCGAGATCGGCAAGGACGGCGCCAAGCCCCGGCGCGATGGCGAAGGCAAAGAGCGACAGGCGCGCGACCGCGCCCGCGGTTTCGCCGAACCCCGCCTCGCCCATCACCTCGCGGATCACAACGGGGCGCAGGATCGAGATGACGCCGTTGCCGACGCCGAGGGTCAGCGCGAACAGCAGGGTCAGGGCCGGCAGGGCGCTGGCCGCGCCCATGGCCAGCGCGCTGGCCGAGACGAACAGGAACGCGCCCAGCGTCACCGCGCGGGCCGCGGCGCGTGCGCCCGCCAGCGTCAGGAGGATCCGGCCCGCCACCTGCGCCGGTCCGATGGTCGAGGCCGCGAGAATGGCGAGCCCCTCGGGCACGCCGAGCGCATCCATGATCGGCAACAGGTTCGTCAGCAGCACCGCCGCCCCGCGCGCGGTCAGCGCGAAGCCGAGCCCGAGGGGCCAGAAGCCCGGCCGCGCCATGGCGCGGGTGGCGGGCGCGGCTGCCACGCTGGTGGGGTCGCGGGCACGGGCCTCGGCCTCGAGCCGGGCCGCGGCCAGCCGGTGCAGCGGCAGGACCAGCACCAGCACCAGCGCGGCCAGAACCCAGACCGCCATGCGCCAGCCCCCCGCCG
>JAOARA010000471.1 GCA_025211115.1 Roseicyclus sp.
CCCATGCCGAAGGCGAAGCCCTGCCACGCGGACGGGTCCACGCCCGCCGCCTGCAACACCTTCGGATGCACCATGCCCGAGCCCAACACCTCGAGCCAGTCGTCGCCCTCGCCCACCTTCACGGTGCCGCCTTCGAAGGAACACTGGATATCGACTTCGGCCGAGGGCTCGGTGAAGGGGAAATGCGAGGCGCGGAAGCGGGTCTTCACCTTGGTGCCGAAATAGGCCGAGAAGAACTCCTCCAGCACCCATTTCAGGTTCGCCATGGAGATATCGCGGTCGATGGCCAGCCCCTCGACCTGGTGGAACATCGGCGTGTGGGTCTGGTCGTAATCGGCGCGATAGACGCGGCCCGGCGCGATCACGCGGACGGGGGCGCCATGCGCCTCCATGTAGCGGATCTGCACCGGCGAGGTATGGGTGCGCAGCACGTGGGGCGGGCGCTCATCGCCCTCGGCCCGATGGGTGTAGAACGTGTCCATCTCGGCCCGCGCGGGGTGGTGGCCGGGGATGTTCAGCGCGTCGAAGTTGTACCAGTCGGTCTCGATCTGCGGGCCTTCGGCCACGGCGAAGCCCATGTCGGCGAAGATCGCCGTGACCTCTTCGGTCACCTGGGAGACGGGGTGGATCGTGCCAACGCGCCGATGCCGCGCAGGCAGCGTCACGTCCAGCCATTCCGCGCGCAACCGCTCATCGAGCGCCGCATCCGCCAAAGCGGCCTTCTTCGCCGCCAGCGCCGAATTCACCTCGTCCTTCAGCGCGTTCAGCGCGGGGCCTGCGACCTGCCGCTCCTCGGGCGACATGCCGCCCAGCTCGCGCATCTTCAGGCTGATCTCGCCCTTCTTGCCCAGCGCCGCGACGCGCAGCTCTTCCAGCGCGGCCTCGTCCGTCGCCGCCCCGATGCGCCCCAGCCAGTCCGATTTCAGCCCATCAAGGTCCATGATCCCGCGCCTTCCGCCCGTCCAAATCCGCGCCCTGACCTATCACCAAAGCCCCGGATTGCAAGCGGCAGGCGCTTACCTGCCGTCCTTGCCCGCAAAGGCCGACTTGCGCCCCCGGATCTCCAGCGCGCGGCGCGAGAGCTGCACCTTGCCGTTCTGCGCGTAGACGGTCGCGGGCGGCTCGGCCTTCACCCGCTTCTCGGCGACCGTGATCGAATCGTAGAACCGCACCGAATGCAGCTCCCGCGCGATGGGATCGAAGGGGAACATCGCGTCCTGGTCGGTGTACCAGCTGTGCATCCGGTCGGTCAGGCGCTTGGCATATTCGATCCAGCTGGCCTCGTTGCGGTAGCCACCGCCGAAACCGGGCCAGTAGGAGGTGTGGCAATCCTCGACCAGGTAGAGTCCGCCATCGGCGACATGCGGCCAGAGGTTCTCGAAACTGGCGACCTGGTGGGCGCAGACATGGCTGCCGTCATCGAGGATCACGTCGAACGGCCCGTGTTTCGCCGCCAGCTCGGCGAGAAAGGCCGGATCGGCCTGGTTGCCGATCTCGACGGTGGTGCCCTCTTCGGCCAGCCGCGCGCAGTCGGGGTCGATGTCGATGAAGGTCAGGCGCGACCCTGCGGCGAAAAACGCCTTCCACATCGGGATCGAGCCGCCCTTGAACACGCCGATCTCGAGGAAGGACACGGGGCGCTGCCGGAACCGGGTCAGCTCGCGCGTGTAGGTGTCGAAATACTGGGTCCACTTCGACAGGAGCCTGTCATCCGTGGTCTTGAGATACTCGGTAAAGAAATTCGACATGGCACCACCAGAACGGAAAACCCCCGCCGGACCATCGCCCGGCGGGGGTTGAAACTCAATGCCTTGCGCGTCGGCTCAGAGGGCCGCGCGCGCCTGTGCGACGATGGCGCCGAACGCCTCGGGCTCGTGCACGGCCAGATCGGCCAGAACCTTGCGGTCCACCTCGATGCCGGCCTTGGCCAGCCCGTTGATGAAACGCGAATAGGTCATGTCGGCGTCGAAGGCGCGGACGGCGGCGTTGATCCGCTGGATCCACAGGGCGCGGAACTGACGCTTGCGGGCCTTGCGGTCGCGGGTCGCGTACTGGTTGGCCTTGTCGACGGCCTGGGTCGCGGTGCGGAAGTTCCGCGAACGCGCGCCATAATAACCTTTTGCCGCGTCAAGAACCTTCTTGTGGCGGCGATGGGTGACGGTTCCACCTTTGGTGCGGGACATCTCTCAGGCCTCCTTCAGCGGTCGTAGGGCATGTAGGTCTTGACGATCTTCGCGTCCTGCTCCGACAGGGTCGTCGTGCCGCGCGCGTTGCGGATGAACTTGTTCGTCCGCTTGATCATCCCGTGCCGCTTGCCGGCCTGTGCCGCCACCACCTTGCCGGTGCCGGTCACCTTGAAGCGCTTCTTCGCGCTCGATTTCGTCTTCATCTTCGGCATTTCCGTCTCCTGTCTCGTAGGCTCGGTTCAGGCGCGACTCGGCATGCCGTTCTGGCCGGTCGCACCGTTGGAGCGGGTCGCATACAGCCAAGCGCGCGCCCTGTCCAGCCGTCAGTTCAACACCATGGCCGCGACATGGACGAAGGCGTCGGGGATATCCCGGAAGCTCAGCCCGTCGGGCTGCACCGCGAGGTGGACGTATCCCAGCAGCCCGAGGCCGATCCCGAGGGAGGTCATGGCAACCCAGGGCCAGCTGCGTTCCGCCCAGCCCGCCACCACCGAGGGACCGGCGAAGGTCACGACCAACGTGGCGATGACGATCAGGATATCGGGCTCGACTGGCATCACGGGCAACGGGTTCACTCTGACTGCGTCGCAGAGTGCCACGGCCCGCGGCGGGGCGAAAGCCCGGCCTTACATCAACGGCGCGGCCTCGGTCACCACGCGCAGGTGATCGCCGGGCGACGAGCCCGCCCAATCGACCCAGAGACGGCGCGGATCGTCCGGGTCGATCCAGGCGCGGTCCCCGTCTTCCAGCCCGCGCATCGCGTGGCCAAGCCACAGCGTGTCCACCCCCGACAAGGCATCGGTCGCGGCCAGCGTCACGGGCGAGGTGGCCACCCCGAGGATCGGCGCGTCGAACAGCACCCACCCCCGCTGCCGCCCGCCGGTGCCGTCGAAGACCACCGAATGCAGCGCCACCACTGTGCCCGAAGGGATCGGCGCGCCGATCTCGAGCACAAGCGCGGCGGGCAGCGCCACGCCCTGCGCCTCGTCGAAGGCGATCAGGTCCGGGGTGTCGAAG
>JAOARA010000472.1 GCA_025211115.1 Roseicyclus sp.
CCTCGCCTTCGGCGCGGGGCTGCATTTCTGCGTCGGTGCGCCGCTGGCGCGGCTCGAATTGCAGGTCGCGCTGCCGATCCTCTTCGAGACCCACCCCCGGCTGCGCCTCGCCGAACCGCCCCGCTACGCGAATATCTATCATTTCCATGGGCTTGAACGGCTGACGGTCACGATCTGACGCTGGACAGACACGCAGGGCCGCGCTAGCGTCGCGTTAACTTTCCAGACCGGGGGAGCGCGGATGCGCCCGTTCGTCGCCTTGGTGATCATGTCGCTCGCGCTGTCGGCCTGCGAGGACACCACCGTGTATTATGCCGAGGGCGTGGACCTTCCCACGCGGGCCGCGGATCTGGCGCAATGCGACGCGCAAGCCCTGCGCGAATACCCGGTCCGGGCCGAGCGACGCTTTACCCCGCGGATCTACGTGCCCGCGCAGACCACCTGCGACGCCGAGGGCACCTGCACCACCAAGCCGGGCTATTTCGAAGGCGGCGAACCCTACACGGTCGACGCCAATGCCGAGATCCGCCGCACCGCGGCCCGCGGCTGCATGGGCGAACGCGGCTATGCCCGCGTCGGCCTGCCCTTCTGCGAACCCGAGACGCGCATCCGCCCCAGCCTCGTCATGGCGCCGCTGTCCGAGGGAACCTGCCTCTACCGTCCCGCGGCGGGGGGGCAGCCGATGGTGGTCAACCCGATCTGACGCCCCGGCCCGCGCCCCGGAGAGGCGGCTATTCCTCCTCATCCGCTTGCGCCAGCCGCGCGCCCGATTTCGCCGAGGTCACGACCCCCAGCGACTTCAGCTTGCGGTGCAGCGCGCTGCGCTCCATGCCGACGAAACTGGCGGTGCGGCTGATGTTGCCGCCGAAGCGGTTGATCTGCGACATCAGGTATTGCCGCTCGAACAGCTCGCGCGCCTCGCGCAGCGGCAGGGTGGTGAGCCGCGCGGACAGCGCGATGCCGTCTTCGTCCTCGCCCGTGGGCTCGGCCTGACCGGGCAGGTCGACCGCCTCGATCGGGCCGGTGCCCTCGCCCAGGATCAGCACCCGTTCGATCACGTTCCTCAGCTGGCGCACGTTGCCCGGCCAGCGCATCGTCTGCAGGATCGCCGCGGCATCCTCGCCGATCTCGCGCAGGGGCAGACCCTGCTCGCGGTTGAACTCGGCGATGAAATGGCGCGCCAGCTCGGGGATGTCGTCGCGCCGATCCTCGAGGCTCGGCACCTCGATCGGTACCACGTTCAGCCGGTGGAACAGCTCCTCGCGGAAGCGGCCCGCCTCGATCTCGGCGGCCAAATCGCGGGAGGTCGAGGACACAACCCGCAGATCGACGCGCACCTTGGCGGTGCCGCCGACGCGGGTGAAGCTCTGGTCCACCAGCACGCGCAGGATCTTGGATTGCGTGCCCAGCGGCATGTCCGCGACCTCGTCGAAATAGACGACACCGCCATGCGCCTGTTCCAGCAGGCCCTGCTCCACCCCGCGCTCGGGGCTTTCGCGGCCGAACAGCTGCACCTCCATCTCGTCGGGCTGGATCGACGCGGAGGAGACCACGACAAAGGGCGCATCGGCCCGGTTCGACTGGGCGTGGATGTAGCGCGCCGCCACCTCCTTGCCCGAGCCGGGGCCGCCGGTCAGCATCACGCGGCCGTTCGACTTCGTCACCTTGTCGAGCTGCGATTTCATCATGCGGAACGCCACGCCATTGCCGACCATCTCGGCCTCGCGCAAGTCCTGCCGCCGCAGGGCGGCGTTCTCGCGGCGCAGGCGCGAGGCCTCCATCGCGCGGCGGATCACGACCAGCAGCTGGTCGATGTTGAAGGGCTTCTCGATGAAGTCGTAAGCGCCCTGCTTGATCGCGGCGACCGCGATCTCGATGTTGCCGTGACCGGAAATGATGACGACCGGCACCTCGGGGTTGTCGCGCTTGACATGGGACAGGATGTCGATCCCGTCCATGTTGCTGTCCTTGAGCCAGATATCGAGGATCATCAGCCCCGGCGCGGCGCGGTTCAACTCGGCCATGCACTCGTCCGAGCTGCCGGCCATGCGCGTGCTGTAGCCCTCGTCCTGCAGGATGTCGCAGATCAGTTCCCGGATATCGCGCTCGTCGTCGACGACAAGGATGTCGCTCATTCTTCTTCCCCGTTTGACAAGATCGGCAGGGTGATCCGCGCCATCGCCCCGCGATGCGCGCCGTCCTCGAACGGCTCGGCATCGACAAGCTCAAGCGTCCCGCCATGTTCCTCGATAATCTTCTTCACGATCGGCAATCCCAGCCCCGTGCCCTTGTCGCGGGTGGTGACGTAGGGCTCGAACAGCCGCGCCCGGTCGGCGGGCAGGCCGATGCCATTGTCCGCAATGGTGATGACAGCCATCCCCTCGGCCAGGCTCAGCGCCCCGCGCAGCTGCGGAACATGCCCGTCCGGCGCACCCTTTTCCTGCAGGCTTTCAATGGCTTCGCCGCCGTTCTTCAACAAGTTCGTCAAGGCCTGGCCGATCATGGTCGCGTCCAGTTCGGCCATCACGGGCGTATCGGGGATGTCGAAGGCGAAACGCACGCCGGGCTGGCCCGCGCCTTGCAGGGTCACCGCGTCGCGCAGCAGCTGCGCAAGGTTCTCGACCCGCGTCTCGGGCTCGGGCATCCGGGCGAATTTCGAGAACTCGTCGACGATCCGGCGCAGGTCGTTGGTCTGGCGCACGATGATGCCGGTCAGCTCTTCGAGCTTTACCTTCTCTTCGCCTTCCAACGCCTTGGAATAGCGCCGGTTTATCCGCTCGGCCGACAGCTGGATCGGGGTCAGCGGGTTCTTGATCTCATGCGCGATGCGCCGCGCGACATCGCCCCAGGCGGCCATTCTTTGCGCGCTGACCAGCTGGGTCACGTCGTCGAAGGCGACCACGTAGCCCTCGAGCCGCCCGTCCGCGTTGCGCCGCGTGGCCATCCGCACCAGCAGGCTTTCCTGCTTGCCGCCGCGGGTGAGCTTGATTTCCTCCTGCACCGCCTCGGCGGTGGATTTCTGCAGCCGCTCGAAGAGCGCCGCGAATTCCGGCACGCAGGCCTGCAGGCTCAGGCCGCTGTCGCGCTGCTCGACCAGTTGCAGGAGCCGCAGCGCCGAGCGGTTCATGAAATCGACGCGCCCGCCCTCGTTCAGCCCGATCACCCCCGCGGTGACCGAGGAGAGCACGCTGTCGAACAGCCGCCGCCGCGCCTCGGTCGCGTCGTTCTGCTCGATCAGCGCGTCGCGCTGGCCCTTGAGCTGCCGGGTCATCTGGTTGAACAGCCGCCCCAGCATGGCGATCTCGTCGTCGCTGCGCTCCTCTGGCACGCGCACCTCGAGGTCGCCCGTGCCCACCCGCTGCGCGGCGCCGGCCAGCTGCCCGACCGGGCGCGACAGGCGTTCGGCGAACCACAGGCCCAGCCAGATCGCGGCCAGCACCATGATCAGCGCGAAGCCGAGGTAGAGCAGCCCGAACTCGAACAGCACCCGGCCGCGGTCGGCCTCGAGCTGGCGATAGAGCTGAACGGTCTGCTGCGTCTCGTCGAGCAGCGCAAGGATGTCGCCATCCACCTCGCGGCTGACATACAGATACCGGTCGGGAAAGGCCGTCAGCCGCAGCAGCGCGCGAAACTCGTTCTGGGCGCGGTCCTCGAGCAGCACCAGCTCGCCCTCGGCGGCGCGGGCCAGCTCTTCGGGGGCGGGACGTTCGTAATCGAACAGGTAGCTCGACTCGCCGCGCGCGCGGATCTCGCCGCCCCCGTCGATGACGAAGGCCTCCTCCAGCCCGCGCTGGATGCGCGATTGCCCCTGGCTGAGGATCTGGCGCAGGTCGCCATCGCTCAGCAACACCGAGGCGCGGCGGTTGAGGTTCAGGAAATTGGCCAGCGCCACCGTGTCGGTCGACAGGTCGTCGCGGTGTTCCTGGCTGTAGGCGGTCGCGGCATCCACCGAGTTGCCGAGCGCGCTCGACACCCGGTCCGAGAACCAGCCCTCGAGCCCCATGTTCACCGTGATCGTGGCAAAGACCGCGACAAGGATCGTGGGCACCAGCGCCACCACGGTGAAGACCCCCGTCAGCCGCAGATGAAGCCGCGACCCCGCCGAGCGCGCGCGGCGCGAGGCCACGATCCGCGCCACCTCGCGCAGCACCAGCGCCGCCACCACGAGGATATAGACAAGATCCGCCAGCAGGATCAGCCGCAGGCCCGGCGCGTCGGCAAGATCGGCCAGCGGGCCGAGAACGAGAAAGGTCAGAAGCGCCAGCACCGGCCCCAGCAGGACAAGGCCAAGCGTCGCCGCGCTGCGCACGTTCGGATCGTCCTTCACCCGCCAGACCCTGTCGAGCGGTCCGGCGACCTGCCTGTCCGCGGGATCGTCCACGGGCTGCCCCCCAACTGGTGCGTGCTGCGGTGCGGGTTGTCTCCCGCATGCCACGCCACTGTTGCGGTTTTACATCAACTTTCGCCGACGAGTCACGCGGATATCGAGATCGGTGATCTTTTTTCGCAAGGTATTGCGGTTGATGCCCAAGAGGTCGGCACATTTGGCCTGGTTGCCGCCGGTCGCCTCGAGCGCGATCTCGATCAGCGGCGTCTCCACCTCGCGCAGGATGCGGTTATAGAGCCCCGCAGGCGGTAGCACGCCGCCATGCAGGTCGAAATAGCGCCGCAAATGCTTGCCGACCGAGGCCGAGAGCTTGTCGCCTTCGCCCACGCCCATCAGGGGCTCGATCGCGGGCTGGTTGCCCAGCACGGCCTCGCCCTCGGGTTTGGAGATTTCCTCGGACTGGCTGGTCACCGTCAGCCGCTTGATCGTGTTCTCCAACTGCCGCACGTTGCCGGGCCAGGAATAGGCGCGGATCAGGTCCAGCGCGTCAGGCGCGAAGCGGCGCAGCGCCACCCCGTCGCGTTCCACGCGGGCCAGGAAATGCGCCGCCAGAAGCGGGATATCGTCGACCCGCTCGCGCAGCGCCGGCACGCTGATGGTGACACCGCCGAGACGATAGAACAGGTCCTGCCGGAACAGGCCCGCCTCCATCTTCTCCATCAGATCCTTCTGGCTGGTGGCCATGACCCGCGGCGCGGCGTCGCCGAAAGCGTCGAGCATCCGCACGATCTTGGCCTGTGCCTCTTCGCTGAAATCGCCGACCTCGTCGAACAGGATCGAGCCCGACTTCGCCCGCGCCACGATGGCCGAGGGGCCGTCCATCCCCTCCAGGTCGCTGGCGGCGGCCACCACGAAGGGCAGCGTGCGCCGGTCCGAGAAATCATGGATCGCGCGTGCGATCAGCGATTTGCCGGTGCCGCTTTCGCCGGTGATCAGGACCGGCAGATCGGTGTTCATCACGCGCGCCACCAGCCGGTAAAGCGCCTGCATCGCCGCGGTGCGCCCGACCAGCGGCAGATCCTCCTGCGCCGAGCCGGGCCGCGCCACGGCGCTTTCCTCGCGCACCGCCGCGGCGGGTTTCGCGCGCCGCTTCAGGTCCAGCGCGCGGGCGGCGCGCTTCATCAGGTCGGGCAGGTCGAAGGGTTTGGGCAGGTAATCATAGGCGTCCTTCTCGGTCGCCTGGATCGCCGTCATGATCGTGTTCTGAGCCGAGATGATGATGACCGGCAGGCCGGGGCGCTTCTCGGTGATCTGCGGCAGCGTCTCGAGGCCGTTCCCGTCCGGCATCATCACGTCCGAGATGACAAGGTCGCCCTTGCCCTCCTCCACCCAGCGCATCAGCGTCATCAGGCTCGAGGTCGCATGCACCTTGCAGCCCGCGCGGGTCAGCGCCTGGGTCAGAACGGTGCGGATGGTGCGGTCGTCATCCGCGACGAGAACTGTTCCGTCCATGGGTCAGCTTTCTCCGGTTGTCTGTGCGTGTGTCGGGGCGGCTTGTCTCATTGCGCACTCTTCGGTGTCCGTCTTGGTCATTGCGCACCCTTCGGTGCGACGGGCAGAGACACGCGGAACACGGTGCGCCCCGGCACGCTGTCCACGGCGATCCAGCCGTCGTGATCCGCGATGATCTTGCTCACCAGCGCAAGACCCAGGCCCGTGCCGTTCTCGCGCCCCGAGACGAAAGGCTCGAACAGGTCGCGCGCGATATCGGGCGGGATGCCGGGGCCGTCGTCGATCACCTCGACCTGCAACGGCACCGCGGCCCCCGATCCATCCTTGCGCCGCACCTTGAGCGACAGCTCGTAGAAGGTCCGAAGCCGGATCGTGCCGCCCGTGCGCCCGGCCTCGGCCGCGTTCTTGAGCAGGTTCAGGAAGACCTGCTGCAACTGGTCGGGATCGGCCCAGGTGGGCGGAAGCGAGGGGTCGTAGTCATCCTCGATCTGCATGTGGGCGGCAAAACCGATCGCCGCCGACTTGCGCGCGCGGTCCAGCACGTCATGGATGTTGACCGCGCGCCGGTCGGGCGGGCGGACATTGCCGAATTCCTCGACCTGGCCCAGCAGCTTGAGGATGCGCCGTGTCTCCTCGACGATGAGGTCGGTCAGCTCCCGGTCCTCGCCGCTGGCGTTCATGCTGATCAGCTGCGCCGCCCCGGTGATCCCCGCCAGCGGGTTCTTGATCTCGTGGGCCAGCATCTCGGCCATGCCGATGGCCGATTTCGCCGCCGTCTTCGAGGACATCGCGCGGTCGAAGCGCCCGGCCAGCTCGCGGCTTTCGAGCAGCACCAGAACGTGATCGGGCTTGTCCGCAAGCGGCGCGATCTGCACGTCGCAAGAGGCGGGCTTGCGGCTGCCGGTGCCGACATCGACGGCGTTCACGAAGAGCGGCGCGGCCCCGTCGCGGACGCGGCCAAAGGCCTCCTCCAGCGGCGCATCGACAAAGATCTTGTCCCAGATCGGGCTGCCGTCGAGGCTTTTGCGAGAGGCGTTCAGGAACAGCTCCGCCGCCGGGTTCACATCGACGATGCGGTCCTCTGCGTCGCAAATCAGCGCCGGGATCGGCAAGGAGGCCCAGAGGCTCGTGGTCACCTCGGTCATGCCGCATCCCTCCGGGTCGCAGGGCGCAGCGCCTCGGGCAGGCGGGCCAGCACCTCACCGGGGGCGCGCGCGGTCAGCACGGCGCGGCGCAAGCTCGCCTCGGTGCCCGCTTCGTCCATGTACCAGCCAAGATGCTTGCGCGCGACGCGCAGCCCCAGGTCGCGCCCGTAGAAGCCCAGCATCGCCTCGTAATGGCCTGCCACCATCTCGGCCAGCGCCGCCCCCTCGGGCACCACCGGCGCGGGCGTGCCATGCAGCGCCGCCGCGATCTCGGCCAGCGCCCAGGGCCGCCCCTGCGCGCCCCGGCCCACCATCACGCCCGCCGCCCCCGACAGGCGCAGCGCCTCGGCCGCCGAGCGTGGGCCGGTGATATCGCCATTGGCGATGACGGGAATGGCGACCGCCTCGGTCACCGCGCGGATCGCGGCCCAGTCGGCGCGGCCCTTGTAGAACTGGCAGCGCGTGCGCCCGTGGATCGTGATCATCTGCACGCCCGCCGCCGCGGCCCTTCGGGCCAGATCGGGGGCGTTCCGCATCGCATCGTCCCAGCCGAGCCGGGTCTTGAGCGTGACAGGCACCTTCACCGCGCCCACCACCGCCTCGATCAGTGTCAGCGCGTGGTCGGGGTCGCGCATCAGTGCAGAGCCGGAATAGCCGCTGGTCACCTTCTTGGCGGGGCATCCCATGTTGATGTCGATGATCCGCGCGCCCTGCCCTTCGGCGATCCGCGCGGCCTCGGCCATCCAATGCGCCTCGCGGCCCGCGATCTGCACCGCCGTGCGGGCCGCGTCATAGCCCAGCTCGGCCCGCGCCCGGACCGAGGCCTTGGCCTCGACCATCTCCTGGCTGGCGACCATCTCGGACACCACCAGCCCCGCTCCGAAGGAGGCGACGAGATCCCGGAACGGGCGGTCGGTGATGCCGGCCATCGGTGCAAGCAGCACCGGCGGCGCGAGGGGCATATCTGCCAGTGAAATGGTCAAGTGCCTAATCCTTGTGCGCACACCCCGAGGGGATAGGACGCAGCCCCCGGAAGTTCAAAAGAAACAATCATGACAGCGCCCGCCACGCGGAGATTTGCGCAAAAAACGGGCGGAGCGATGAAATGCTGGGCGTTCGTCATGCCGCGTTGTGCCGGGGCACGCAAGGGATTATCACGCGCAGGATGAGTGACCAACCCGCCCCCGCCCCGCAACCGACCGCCGCCGCGCTGATCGTGGCCGCCGGGCGCGGCACCCGCGCGGGCGGCGGATTGCCCAAGCAATACAGGGATTTGGCCGGCCTTCCCGTGATCGCCCGCACGATCGCGGCCTTCGACGCGCATCCCGCCGTCGCCGCCATCGTGGTCGTGCGCCATGCCGATGACGCCGCCCTTTTCGCCGCCGCGCGCCCCGAGACGCGCCTGCCGCTGATCGAGGCGCTTGGCGGTGCGACCCGCGACGCCTCGGTCCGGGCGGGGCTGGCCGCGATCCCCGAGGGGATCGAGACCGTGCTGATCCACGACGCCGCCCGCCCGCTGGTCAGCCGCGCCGTGATCGACGGCGTTCTCGCGGCGCTCGACACCCATGACGGCGCGGCCCCGGCGCTGGCCGTCACCGATGCGCTGTGGCGCGGCGAGGGCACGGTCACCGGCACCGAAACCCGCGACGGGCTCTGGCGGGCGCAGACGCCGCAGGGCTTCCGCCTGCCCGCGATCCGCGCGGCCCATGCCGCGTTGCAAGGCCCCGCCGCCGACGATGTCGCGGTCGCCCGCGCCCATGGCCTGGGCGTGGCGATCACGCCGGGCTGCGAGACGAACCTGAAACTGACCACCGCCGCGGATTTCGACCGCGCGCGGAAGCTGATGGAGACTGCCATGGACATCCGCACCGGCAACGGCTTCGACGTGCATCGTTTCGGCCCCGGCGGGCACGTGATGCTCTGCGGCGTCGCCATCCCGCACGAGCGCGGCCTGCAGGGCCATTCCGACGCCGACGTGGGCCTGCACACGCTGACCGACGCGATCTACGGCGCGCTGGCCGAGGGCGATATCGGCACGCATTTCCCGCCCTCCGATCCGCAGTGGAAAGGGGCCGAGAGCCACATCTTCCTGACCCATGCCGTCGAGCTTGCGGCGAGCCGGGGCTTCACCATCACCCATGCCGACGTGACGCTGATCTGCGAGCGACCCAAGATCGGCCCCCATGCGAGCGCGATGCGCACCCGGCTGGCCGGGCTGTTGCGGATCGAGGCCGGGCGCGTCTCGGTCAAGGCCACGACGACCGAGGGGCTGGGCTTCGCCGGCCGCCAGGAGGGGATCGCGGCCATGGCCACGGTCACGCTGGTGAAGCCATGATCCGGGCGATCACCACGGTCGGGTTCGTCGGGCTGCTGCGCCCTGCGCCGGGCACATGGGGCAGCGCCGCGGCGGTGCTTCTGGGCTGGGCGCTGCATGTCGCGGGCGGGTTCTGGCTGTTTCTGGCCGCGACGCTCGCCGTCACCGCGCTGGGTTGGTGGGCGGTGGGCGAGGCGACCCGCGGCAGCGCCGACAAGGACCCCTCCGAGATCGTCATCGACGAGGTCGCGGGCCAGTGGATCGCGCTCTGGCCGGTGTCGCTAGGCGCGCAGATGGCCGGGGCCGGGTTCTGGGCGCTCTGGCCCGGCGTGCTGACGGCCTTCGTCGCCTTCCGGCTCTTTGACGTGCTCAAACCCGGCCCCGTCGGCTGGGCCGACCGGCAGGAGGGGCCGCTGGGCGTCATGGCCGACGACCTGATCGCGGGCTGGCTTGCCG
>JAOARA010000051.1 GCA_025211115.1 Roseicyclus sp.
GAACAGCCCCTGCTGCACCACCCCGAAGATCAGCGCGCCCAGCGCGGCCCCGATGACCGAGCCATAGCCGCCGGTCAGCAAGGCCCCCCCGATCACCACCGCGATGATCGCCTCGAATTCCTTCAGCAGCCCGCGGTCCGCACCGGCCGAGCCGAACTCCATCACCTGGCAGGTGGCGAAGACACAGGCGCAGAACGCCGTGAACATGAACATCAGGATCTTCACCCGGTTCACCGGAACGCCGACGTAGCGCGCCGCCTGCGCGTCGCCCCCCGCGGCGAAGACCCAGTTGCCGAACTGCGTCCGCGTCAGGATCACATGCGCCAACGCGACCAGCGCCAGCGCCCAGACGATCAGCATCGGGATACCGTCCACGATCGGCTCGCCCGCCCGCGTGCCGCGTTCGAAAACCGCGATCATCTCCATCTCGGCCAGCCAGTCGAAGACGAAGCCGAGGATCTTGCCCCCGAAGACCGGCGCGAGCCAATCCCCTTCCGCCGCGTCCGAGATGCCGCCGATGATGGTCTGCCGCTCGATCAGCTGCGGGAAGAAGATGGTGAAGCCGCGCAGGATGAAGAGGAAGGCCAGCGTCACGATGAAACTGGGCAGGCCCGTGCGCACCACGATCACCCCGTTCAGCGCCCCCACCGCGACGCACAGCGCGAAGGTCAGCAGGATGGCGATCCAGACCGGCCATTGCAGCGTGACCGAGATCAGCGCGATGGACATGCCCGCGAAGCCGATCATCGAACCGACCGACAGGTCGAACTCGCCCGCGATCATCAGCATGCAGGCGCCGACCGCGATGATCATGAACTGCGCCGAAACCGTCGACCAGTTGAGGATGCCCTGCGCGTTGAACATGCCGCTGTCGGCGGCAAAGGCGATGAAGAAGACGAAAACCGCGATCGTGCCCACGATGGCACCCAGCTCGGGCCGGATCAGGGCCTTGCGCAACCCCGAGATCTCCTTGACGCGTTCGTCCTTTGCCGGGGCCAAAGCCGCCCCCTGCCCTGCCTCGGACATGGCCGTTCCTCCCTCGAATGTCACACGGGTAAAAAGGGGGGGGCGGGCGCGCCCGTCGCGCACCCGCCCGTCAGATCAGCGGTATTCGCCCGCGAACTGCTCCACCATCTCCAGCCCGTCTGCGGTCACGAAACCGGGGCCCGAGTTGATGTTGTTGCCCGGCAGAACGCCGAAGCGGTGGTAGTTGGCCATCACGACGACAGGCAGGTAGGCCTGCAGGTAGGGCTGCTGGTCGATGCCCCACTGGATCACGCCATCGCGGATCGCCTGCACGATGTTCTCGCCCAGGTCGAAGGTGCCGAAGTAGATGTCACCGGCAAGGCCCATCTCTTCCAGCGCCAGGATCGTCGGGTCGGCACTGGTCGGGCCCAGCGTGAGAACCGCGTCGGTGTCGGGGTTGGCGTTCAGATAGGCCATCACCCGGTTCTGGATCTCGCTCGGGTCCTGCCCGCTGTCGATCATCTGGTTGCCCAGCTCCACGCCCAGGCCATCGGCGAAGCCCTGGCAGCGCTCGGTCGAGGACGGGCTGGAGATGTAGTGGTTCACGCAGAGGAAGCTGCCCACGCCGTCACCGGCGGCCCGCAGACCCGCGGCATAGCCCGCGTCATATTCCGGCTGGCCCACGTACATCAGCGCACCCACCTCGCGCGCCTGGTCCGGCGTGCCCGAGTTGATGATGATCACGTCGATCCCCGCATCCACCGCGGCGCTGATCGGGCCGGACAGCACGTCCGGGTCAGCCAGCGTCGTGATGATCCCGTGCGGCCCGCTTGCCGCGGCCTGCTCGATGATGCGCGCCATGTCGGCAAGGTCGCCGGTCGGCGGGTTGCGGTATTCCACCTCGACGCCCATCTGCTCGCCCGCGAGCGCCAGGCCGTTCTTGATCGTGTTCCACCAGCTGTCGCTGTCGGGGGCGTGGCTGACCAGCACGTAACGCTCGCCCTCCGCCTGCGCGACCGTGGCGCCCATCAGCGCCGAGGCCGCAACGGCCGTCGCCGCCATCGTCTTCCAGAATGCGTTCATGAGTTCCTCCCTTGATGTCTGGCTGCATGCGGAACGCTCACCGCCACGCCATGCGAGGGACGTTAGACCCGAATCGCGCATTTTGCAACCGGTTGCAATAATCCGTCGAAACGGCACTATCCGGGACGCGTCGGGCGTGTATAACGTAGCCCGTGGCCACAACCGACGGAGACCAGATGGCAATCACCCTCAGGGATGTCGCGGATCGCGCGGGCGTGTCGCGCTCGGCGGTGTCGCGCACCTTCACCGAGGGGGCCTCGGTCTCGCCCAAGACACGGGCCAAGGTCGAAAAGGCCGCCCTCGAACTGGGCTACAGCCCGAACGCGCTGGCCTCGTCGCTCACCACGGGCCGGACCAAGCTGATCGGGCTCGTGTCCAACAACTTCCACAACCCGCTCTTCCTCGAGGTCTTCGACCTCTTCACCCGCGGCTTGCAGGACCGCGGCCTTCGCCCGCTGCTCGTCAATCTCAGCGATGAAACCGATCCCGAGCACTCGGTCCGGATGCTCCGGCAATATTCCGTCGACGGGGTGATCGTCGCCTCCTCCACCCTGCCCCCCAGCTTCGCCGAGGCCTTCAAGCAGGCGGGCGTCCCGGTCGTCCATTCCTTCGGCCGCTTCTCGACCTCGCCCAATGTCCATGTCGTCGGCATCGACAACGTCGCTTGCGGGCGCATGGCCGCCGAGGCGCTGATCGCCCGCGGCTACCGAAAGGTCGCCTTCCTCGGCGGCCCGGAAAACGCGACCTCGACCCAGGACCGCGCGCTCGGCTTCTTCGGCGCGCTGCGCGAACACCCCGAGATCGAGGTTTCGATCAGCTACGCCGCCGCCTATTCCTTCGCCGCGGGCCGGGTCGAGATGACCCGCCTCCTGATGCAGGACCCCGCGCAGGCCTATTTCTGCGGCGACGACGTGCTCTCCATCGGCGCGCTGTCCGCCATCGAGGAGGCGGGCCTGAGCTGCCCCGAGGATATCGGCATCATCGGTCTGAACGACATGGACATGGCGCGCTGGCAGAACATCGAC
>JAOARA010000052.1 GCA_025211115.1 Roseicyclus sp.
AGCTGCAGGGCACGGTCCAGAACGACCTGATGAAGGAATACCTGAGCCGCGGCACCTATATCTGCCCGCCGAAACCCAGCCTGCGCATGATCGCGGACGTGGCCGAATACTGCTATTCGAACGTCCCGAAATGGAACCCGATGAACGTGTGTTCCTATCACCTGCAGGAGGCAGGGGCGACGCCCGAGCAGGAACTGGCTTTTGCCTTGGCCACGGCAATTGCCGTGCTCGACGAATTGCGCCCCCGCGTTCCGGCCGAGGATTTCCCGGTGCTGGTGGGCCGTATCTCGTTTTTCGTGAACGCGGGCATCCGCTTCGTCACCGAGATGTGCAAGATGCGCGCCTTTGTCGATCTGTGGGACGAGATCTGCGAAACGCGCTACGGCGTGACCGATCCGAAATACCGCCGTTTCCGCTACGGGGTGCAGGTCAATTCGCTCGGCCTGACCGAGCAGCAGCCGGAAAACAACGTCTATCGCATCCTGATCGAGATGCTGGCCGTGACGCTGTCGAAAAAGGCGCGGGCGCGGGCCGTGCAATTGCCCGCCTGGAACGAGGCGCTGGGCCTGCCGCGGCCCTGGGACCAGCAATGGTCGATGCGGATGCAGCAGATCATGGCTTTTGAAACCGACCTGCTGGAATACGGCGACCTGTTCGACGGCAACCCCGTGGTGGATGCCAAGGTCGAGGAATTGAAGCAGGGCGCGCGCGCGGAATTGGCAAGCCTCGACACGATGGGCGGGGCCATCGCGGCGATCGACTACATGAAGGCGCGCCTCGTCGAGAGCAACGCCGACCGTGTGAACCGGATCGAGCGGGGCGAAACCGTCGTGGTCGGCGTGAACAAGTATACCGCCAGCGAACCCTCGCCGCTCATGGGCGAGGATGGCGGCATCATGGTGGTCGATCCGGCGGTCGAGCAGGACCAGATCGACCGCTTGCATGCATGGCGTGCCGGCCGCGATGACGGCGCGGTGACGGCTGCGCTGGCCGATCTGCGGGCAGCGGCGGCCGAGGGGCGCAATGTCATGCCGGCGTCCATCGCCGCCGCGAAAGCGGGCGTCACGACCGGCGAATGGGCGGGCGTGATGCGCGCGGTCCATGGCGAGTATCGCGGGCCGACCGGCGTGTCGAAGTCCATGTCCAACAAGACCGAGGGCCTCGAGGAGATCCGCAGCGCCGTCGATGCGGTGAGTGATCGCCTCGGGCGGCGGCTGAAATTCCTTGTCGGAAAGCCTGGTCTCGACGGTCATTCCAATGGCGCGGAGCAGATCGCCTTCCGCGCGCGGGATTGCGGGATGGATATTTCCTACGAGGGCATTCGCCTGACCCCCGAGGAAATCGTGGCCGCCGCCCGCGCGGAAGAGGCCCATGTCATCGGCCTGTCGATTCTCTCCGGCAGCCATATCCCCTTGATCGAGGAGGTGATGCACCGCCTGCGCGAGGCCGGGATGGATCACGTTCCCGTCATGGTCGGCGGCATCATTCCCGATGAGGATGCGGCGAAACTCCGGTCCTTTGGCGTGGCGCGCGTTTATACGCCCAAGGATTTCGAATTGAACCGAATCATGATGGATATCGTGGCCCTCGCAGACCCGCGGCAGATCGCGGCCGAGTAAGGCCTTCTCCGCCGACGATATGGCCCTTTTTTGAAGTTTCTTGCTTTTCGGCCCGGTTTCCGGCTAATTCGAATCGCACTCAAGCAAAGGGACGCGAAAACATGGCCAAAGCCATCGAGAATATGAACCTCGAGGAATTGCAGGCGCATCAAAAAGAAGTGGAAGCCGCACTGAAAGGGTATGAGAAAAAGCGCAAGACCGAGGCGCTTGCCGCGGTGCGTGAAACCGCCCGTCAGCATGGCTTCACGCTCGAGGAGCTGTTGGGAACCAAGGGCCCGGCGAAATCCGGCGCCAAGGGCGTTGCGAAATACGCCAACCCGGCCGATCCGTCCCAGACCTGGACCGGCCGCGGCCGTCAGCCCAACTGGGTGAAAGAGGCGCTTGAGGCAGGCAAATCGCTCGAGTCCATGGCCATCTGAGGCCATGACGGTCCATATCGGTGCAAAGCCGGGGGAGATCGCGGAAACGGTTCTGATGCCGGGCGATCCCCTCAGGGCGAAATGGGCGGCCGAGACATTCCTTGAAAACCCCGTTTGCGTGAACGAGGTTCGGGGGATGCTCGGCTATACCGGGACGTGGCGGGGCAACCGTGTCACGATCCACGGGTCGGGCATGGGAATGCCCAGCCTGTCGATCTACGCCAATGAACTGATCCGCGATTATGGCGCACAGACGCTGATCCGCATCGGCTCGGCCGGGGCGATGCAGCAGGTCGTGCGCCTGCGCGACATCGTGCTGGCGATGACCTCGTCCACGCTGTCGACGCCGTCGCGGGGCATGTTCAAGGAAGTGAACTACGCGCCCTGCGCCGACTTCGGCCTGTTGCAGGCCGCCCATGCGGCGGCCGCGGCCAAGGGCATCCCGACCCATGTGGGCGGTATCTATTCGTCGGACGTGTTCTACGACGAACGCCCGGATCTCAACGAGCAGATGACGCACCACGGCATCCTCGCCGTCGAGATGGAGGCGGCCGAGCTCTACACGCTGGCCGCACGCTACGGGCGGCGGGCGCTGGCGGTGCTGACGATCTCGGATCACCTGATCACCGAGGAGGCGCTGCCGTCCGAAGACCGGCAGTCCAGCTTCTCGGACATGGTCGAGATCGCGCTGGAGGCGGCCTTCGCCTGACGCGCAAAACGGCCGTTTTGCCAATCGAAAAACTGCAGTTTTTCGCGCCGGAAAACGCGCGTTTTCCGGCGCGCTCAGCCCCGCAGGAGGCGCCTGAGGATGCGTTCGAGCTTGGCTGCGCCAAGCGGCGCCATCGCCTTGGTGTGCTCGTGGCTGATCTGCTCGTCCGACAGGCCTGCGGCCTTGTTGGTGATGGTCGAGATCGCCGCCACCTTCAGGCCGAGGAACCGCGCGAGGATCACCTCGGGCACCGTCGACATGCCCACCGCATCCGCGCCCAGCGTGCGGATCGCGCGGATTTCCGCAGGCGTCTCGAAGGAGGGGCCGGAATACCAGGCGTAGACGCCCTCCATCAGCGGGATGTCTTCGGCCTCGGCGGCGGCCTTCAGGGCGGCCCGCATCCCCGGATCATGCGCTTCGGTCATGGGCACGAAGCGCGCATCCGTCTTCTCGCCGATCAGCGGGTTGAGGCCGGAGAAGTTGATGTGATCCGACAGGAGCATCAGGTCGCCCGGATCGAGGTCGGGGTGCATGGAGCCCGCCGCATTGGTCAGGATCAGCCGCTCGCCCCCCAGCGCCTTCAGCACCTCGAGCGGCAGGCGCATCGCGTCGCCGCGCCCGCTTTCGTAGTAATGTGCCCGGCCCCCGAAAACGGCGACGCGGGTGCCCTCCAGATCACCGATCACCAGCTTGGGATTGTGCCCCGACACGCCGGCATGGGGAAAGCCGGGCAGGTCCGTGTAGTCGATGGCGACGCCATCCACCTCGTCGGCGATATGGCCAAGGCCCGAGCCGAGGACGAAGCCATAGGCGGGCGGCTCCGCGCCCGCGCGGTCGCGGATGAAACTGGCCAGGTCTTCAGCGTTCCTTGACATAGGGCTCCCCCCCGGCGCGCGGCGGAATGGCCTTGCCCACAAGGCCCGCCAGCACGATGACCACAAGAATATAGGGCAGCGCCTGCATGAACTGCACGGGCACGACCAGCTCGCCCAACTGGATGTTCTGGAAGCGGTTGCCGACCGCATCGAAGAAGCCGAAGAGCAGGCAGGCCGACAGAGCATACCACGGCCGCCACTTGGCGAAGATCAGGGCGGCCAGCGCGATGAAGCCGCGGCCTGCGCTCATGTCCTTGACGAAGCCCGCGTTGAGCGCGGTCGCCAGGTAGGCCCCCGCCAGCCCGCAGAGCACGCCCGCGATCATCACCGCGGCATAGCGCAGCCCGACGACCGAGATGCCCGCCGTATCCACGGCGGCGGGGTTCTCGCCCACCGCCCGCAGGCGCAGGCCGAAGCGCGTGCGGTAAAGCGCCCACCAGGTCAGCGGCACGATGAGAAGCGCGGCGTAGACGATGATGGAATGCCCCGAGATGAGTTCGGAGTAGATCTGCCCCAGCGGTCCCTGCTGGGCGATATCGCGGATGCGGGTGGCAGCACCCGGCAGCTCGACATTGGCGAAACGCGCCTCGGAGGGCAGTTGCGGCGTGCGCCCGCCCTGCTGGAACCATGTCTGTGCGATCACCACGGTCAGGCCCGCGGCGAGGAAGTTTATCGCCACGCCCGAGATCAACTGGTTGCCCCGGAAGGTGATCGAGGCCGCGCCGTGCAGTCCGGCCAGCACCATCGAGGCCGCGATCCCCGCCAGCAGGCCGATCCAGACCGACCCGGCGGCAAAGGCGACCGCCGCCGAGAAAAACGCCGCGGCGAGCATCTTGCCCTCGAGCCCGATGTCGAAGATGCCCGCGCGCTCGGACCAGAGG
>JAOARA010000473.1 GCA_025211115.1 Roseicyclus sp.
CGGGGTTGGCCTGCGCCTCGGCGGCCTGCGCCGCGGGCAGGTAGCCCTGGTCCTCCATCAGCCGCAGCACGGTGGCCGCGCGGCGCTGCGCGCGCTCGAGGTTGCGGGTCGGCGCGTAATAGGAGGGCGCGACCAGAAGCCCGGCCAGCATCGCCGCCTGTTGCGGGTTCAGCTCGGACGAGGAGATGCCGAAATACCGCTGCGCCGCGGCCTCGAACCCGCGCGTGCCCGCACCGAGATAGGCGCGGTTGAAATAGATCGAAAGGATCTCGTCCTTGCTGTAGCGCGCCTCCATCGCCAGCGCGAAGGGCAGCTCCTGGATCTTGCGCCAGATCGTCGTGCGGCGGCAGTCCTGCTCGTAATCCGCTTCGCTCTCCCACAGCTCGGGGTCGAAGGGCACGCCGAGGCACATCAGCTTGGCCACCTGCTGCGTGATGGTCGAGCCGCCATGCCCCGACAGCGGGCCGCGCCCCTCGGACAGGTTGATGCGGATCGCGCTGGCGATGCCGCGCGGGCTGACGCCGAGGTGCCGGTAAAAGCGGCGGTCCTCGGTGGCGACGACCGCGTTGGTCAGGTGGTCGGACACCGTGCCGGGGTCGATCGCGCCGCCGAACTGTTCGCCGCGCCAGGCGAAGACGGTGCCGTCGCGGTCCAGCATCGTGACCGAGCCGCGGGCGCGGGCGTCGACCACGGCCGAGACTTCGGGAAGCTGCGCGTAATAGTAGGCGGTCGCGGCGCCGAGCAGCAGCAGAACCGCCGCCGTGCCGCGCCAGACCAGCCCCCAGATGATCCGCCAGACAAAGCGCACCAGCGCCGCGATCCAGCCCAGCGGCCCCCTTGGCCGCGGCCGTGGCGCGCGGGTCTTGCGGCTGCGGCGCGGGGGGCGGCCCCCGCCGTGACCACCGCCACTCTTGCCGCCGCTGCCCCCGCCGGTCGCGGCCTTGCGCGGGGTCTTTGCGGCGGGCGCGCTGCGCCTGTCGGCCACGAGGCTGCGACGCCCCGAGGGCGCGGATCGACGGCCGGTGCCGGGAGAATTCATCGAACTGCCTCTGCCTCTTTTGACCGGAAGATAGGCAAAAACGAGTCGCTTGTGGACTCTCTTCGCCGCGTTGCCGCATCAATATGATGCCCAAAAAGCGGGCGATTGCGCACAGATGCTCAAACTTTACGCATTTTCACCCGGCAGTTGCGTCCGCCTGCCCCCGTTCCGTTGCTCCTGACGCGTCCTGCCCATGATTTGGGCCCGTGTC
The DNA here is from genome assembly GCA_025211115.1 of Roseicyclus sp. Classification (GTDB taxonomy): domain Bacteria; phylum Pseudomonadota; class Alphaproteobacteria; order Rhodobacterales; family Rhodobacteraceae; genus Roseicyclus. Next base: position 1,251 of record JAOARA010000473.1, read on the forward strand.
GTCCGCAGTGCAACGGGTCGGCCGGGCGAAACCGGATCAACTACCGGAAGGGTGAATGACGTGAAACTAATCATCGCAGCGATCAAGCCGTTCAAGCTCGAGGAGGTCCGCGAGGCGCTGACCGCCATCGGCGTGCGCGGCATGATGGTGACCGAGATCAAGGGCTTCGGCTCGCAGTCGGGTCACACGGAAATCTACCGCGGCGCGGAATATGCCGTGAACTTCGTTCCCAAGGTCAAGCTCGAGATCGTGGTCGCGGCCTCGATGGCCGACCAGGTGGTCGAGACCATCCAGAAGACCGCCAAGACCGACAAGATCGGCGACGGCAAGATCTTCGTCCTCGACGTGCAGAGCGCCGTGCGGGTCCGCACCGGCGAAACCAACGACGACGCGCTCTGACGCGCCTTTCAACGAAAAGGATCATCACAGTCATGACCAACAAGTTTCTCCTTCCGCTCGCTGCCGTGGCCACCGCCGCGCTGCTGCCTGCGACGGGTTTCGCGCAGGAGGCCGCCGAGGCCGCGGCGGAAATCCCCGCGGTCTCCGACGAGGTCGTCTGGATCTTCAACTCGCTGCTGTTCCTGATCGGCGGCTTCCTGGTGTTCTTCATGGCCGCGGGCTTCGCCATGCTCGAGGGTGGCCTCGTGCGGTCGAAGAACGTCACCATGCAGATGACCAAGAACGTCGCGCTCTTCTCGCTCGCGGCGATCATGTACTGGCTGATCGGCTACAACCTGATGTATCCGCTGGGCGACTGGGCCATCGAAGGCTGGTTCTCGGGCCTGTTCCCGTCCTGGGGCGTGATGGAAGCCGTCTACCTGGCCGACCAGGGCCTCGCGGGCGCGGATGATGCCTCCTATGCCTCGACCGGCTCGGACTTCATCTTCCAGCTGATGTTCTGCGCCGCCACCGCCTCGATCGTGTCGGGCGCGCTGGCCGAGCGGATCAAGCTGTGGCCCTTCCTGATCTTCGTCATGATCCTGACCGGCTTCATCTACCCGCTGACCGCATCCTGGCAGTGGGGCGGCGGCTGGCTGTCCGAAGCGGGCTTCTCCGACTTCGCAGGCTCGACCGTCGTTCACGCCTGTGGTGCCGCCGCGGCACTGGCCGGTGCGCTGGTCCTCGGCCCGCGCCTGGGCAAGTACAAGGACGGCCGCGTCAACCCGATGCCGGGCTCCAACCTCGCGCTGGCCACGCTCGGCATGTTCATCCTGTGGCTGGGCTGGTTCGGCTTCAACGGCGGCTCGCAGCTGGCCATGGGGTCGGCAGCCGATATCGCCGACGTCAGCCGGATCTTCGCCAACACCAACATGGCTGCCGCAGCCGGTGCCGTCGCGGCGCTGATCCTGACGCAGCTGATGTATGGCAAGGCCGACCTGACCATGGTCCTGAACGGTGCGCTGGCCGGCCTCGTGTCGATCACCGCCGAGCCGCTGGCCCCCTCGCTCGGCCTGGCGCTGATCATCGGTGCCGTCGGTGGCCTGATCGTGGTGCTGACCGTCCCGATGCTGGACAAGCTCAAGATCGACGACGTCGTCGGCGCGATCCCGGTCCACGGCTTCGCCGGCATCTGGGGCACCCTCGCGGTTGTCCTGACCGGCGGCTACCACGGCGAAGCGGCGCTGGGCACCCAGCTGCTGGGCATGGCGGCCATCATCGGCACCACCTTCGTGCTGTCGCTGATCGTCTGGATCGTGCTCAAGGCGATCATGGGCATCCGCGTCTCGGAAGAGGCCGAGCTGGCGGGCCTCGACGTGGCCGAGCTGGGCATGGAAGCCTACCCGGACTTCACCAAGGGCTGATCCGAACCTCCCTTCGGACAGACAGGGAAAGGGGCGCCTCCGGGCGCCCCTTTTTCCGTGGGCGGGCAACCTTTGAATGCACCGACGTTTTCGCTATATTGTCAGTGCATGCAGCAGGAGCGCGCCATGGCCAACCTGACGATCCGAATGGACCCCGCCGAAAAGCGGAAACTCAGCGCCTGGGCCGAGGCCAAGGGCAAGACCCTGACCGATTACCTCAAGGATCTCGTGGCCGAAGACATGGCACGGGAAACGCCCGAAACCCGCGCCAAGGCGTGGCTTGTCGAAAACCGCGACGCCATCGCCGCCGAGGCGCGCCGGATCGAGGAGCGTGGCATTCCGGGCGCGGATCTGGCCATCCACCACCCGCGCTTCGATGACGAAGTTTGACGTCCTCGCCATCGGCGGGGCCCATTTCCTCGTGGTCCAGTCCGAGCATCTTCTCGAGCTGCCCTCCACGATCCTCGTCCCCGTGCTGCCCCGCGACGAAGGCCCCGGTTTGCGGGGGCTGACGGTGGACATCTCGATCAAGGGACGCCCCTACCGGGTGGCCGCGCATATGCCCGTGACCGTGGAGACCCGTCGCCTGCAACAGGCGAAGCCGGTCCACCGTCTGACGCCCGAGGAAGGCCAGCGCGTCATGGACGGGCTATACGCGATCCTATGGGGCCTTTGAGGCGGTAGGGTTCACGCCCCGCCCTTCGCCACAGCCCCCACATGCGCCGCGCCGCGCGCCTCGGCCAGCTTCACCTGCCGCTGCCGTTCGCGGAACCGCGCGCGATCCGCCTCGGAATACTCCCCCACGCAGAGGTGGCACTGAACCCCCTCCTCGAACTCGGGTCGGGCGCGGTCCTCGGGCAGGATCGGCCGCCGGCAGGCGCGGCACAGCGCATGGGGCAGCACCTCCAGCCCGTGACCCCCCGCGACGCGTTCGTCGAAGACGAAACAGCCACCATCCCACAGGCCTTCCCCCTCCGGCAC
>JAOARA010000053.1 GCA_025211115.1 Roseicyclus sp.
GTCTTGGGCGATACCCTCGGGCAAGATGCGCCGCAGACCCCCGGCGGAGCCTGCGGCGCGAGCGGTCATTCCGCCGCCATCCGCAGGGAGTGCGGGCGCGCGGGCGCAAGGGCGGGGTCGGCGCTGACGGCCTCGGCCAGCATCTCGGCGGTGGCCGCCGACAGGGTCCAGCCCAGGTGCCCGTGCCCAGTGTGGTAGAAGACGCGCGGGCGGCGGCCCGGTCCGACCTTGGGCATCATGTCGGGCATCATCGGGCGCAGCCCGGCCCAGGGGATCGCGTGTTCGGTGCTGACGCCCGGAAAGAACCGCTCGCACCATGTGACCAGCGGGCGGATGCGGTCGTCGCGGATGTCGAGGTTGGTGCCGTTGAACTCCGCCGTGCCCGCGATGCGGAACCGGTCGCGGCCCAGGCGGCTGGTGACGATCTTGGCCTCGTCATCGAGCAGGCTGACCCAGGGCGCGGCCTGCTGGCTGGCGGGATCGTCAAGGCGGACGGTAATAGAGTAGCCCTTGACCGGGTAGACATTCACCCGGTCGCCCAGCATCGCGGCGAAGCGGCGGCTTTCGACGCCGGCACAGATCACGACGGCGTCGAACTGTTCGACCTGCCGGTCATCGCCGCAGGCCCATGTCACGCGCACCCCGTCGGGGCCATGGGCCAGCGCCTCGATCTCGGTGCCGAAGCGCAGCTCGGCCCCGTCATCCGCGATGCCCTGGGCAAGGCCCATGGTGTATCGGTGGATATCGCCGGTGAAATCGCTGTCGGTATAGTAGCCGCCGACAAAATCGCCGGTGATGGCCGGCTCGATACTGCGGATCTCCTCGGCCGTCACGGCGCGGCGGGCCAGCCCTGCCTCGGCCAGGAGCGCGGTGACACGGCCCGCGTGGTCGAATTCCGCGCGGTCGGTGTAGATGTGCAGGATGCCCCGATCCTCGGCGTCGAAATCAAAGCCATAGCGCGCGGCCTTTTCCTTGAGCAGCCCGCGTGCGGCAATCGCCATGCGGGCCGTGGCGATGGTGTTCTCCCGATAGCGGGGAATGGCGGCGACGAATTCGGCCATCCAGCTGTATTTGTGCCAGCTGGGCGTCGGGTTGACCAACAGCGGCGCGCCGCGCGTCAGCATCCAGCGCATGCCCTTGAACACGGTGGCCCAGCGATTCCACGTTTCGGCATTCGAGGCCGAAAGCTGCCCACCATTGGCAAAGGACGTCTGCATCGCCGCGTAGCGGTTGCGGTCGAAAAGCGTGACGTCATGGCCCCGGTCCATCAGGCTCGAGGCAGTGGAGACGCCGGTGATGCCGGCGCCGATAACGGCTATCTTGGTCATGTGAACCTCCCGCGACCAAAGGGTTGCATGCCCGCCTTGCGGCGGGTCGGTCCCCTCTGTTGCGGGCACTTGGATGGCCCGCTTCAGATCGCCCTGCGCGTCCCGGTCCTTTTGCCTGAGAGGTTCCGGGGGGTTGCTCCTTCGGCGCCGATGATGTCGGCCTCTCGCGGGACGGCTGGTATGGCGGGTGTGGTCTAGCGGATTTAGATTCTCAAATCAATATTATCTTGAAGTGAGAATTATCCTTCCGACAACCGCTCGCGGTATTCGTCCGAACTGACCCAGGCGGCCAGACGCTCCAGCACCGCGTTGAGCGCATCGAACTCGGCCCGCGACAGGGGATCGGTCAGGATCGCCTCCAACCTGTTCGAGACACCGCGCGCGATGCGGCGGACCTCCTGCCCCTTTTCGGTGGTGTGCAGCTCGAAGACGCGGGCGTCATCGGGCGCGTTCCTGCGTTCGATCAACCCCGCCCCGATCAGCGACTGGATCAGCCGCGAGGTCAGGCTGCGTTCGAATCCCGTAACGCGGGCAATGTCGCGGAAACTGGTGCCGGGCGTGTCGTCGATCAGCCGCAGCACGCGCAATTCGCGGATGCTGCACCCGGTCTCCCGCAGGAAAATCTGGTCGTTCGCCGCGATGGCCTGATCTGCAACGATGTTGAGCTTGTAGGTAAGCCGCTCGTTCCGAAAGGTTTTCTGACCGCTCATCCTGCCCTGCCTCGCCCTGATGATGATTTCGGTATCGCTCGATACCTTGGCCACCATCGCCGCTTTGTTCTCAGTATGCAACAGTCTCACGGCATTAATCTCAAACTACAACAATCGCAAAGCCGAAACCGACCCGCTGGAGGAGCGGCGGCAAGGCTGCGACAGGGGCCATCGCCAAGGGAGATCCAACCATGACCTGCAACCTACGCCGCACAACCGCGCTTGCCACGGCACTTGCGCTGATGACGGGGGCCGCAAGCGCCCAGACCCTGACGATGTCGTCCTGGGTGCCGCCGACGCATTTCCTGCACACCGATTTCTTCGTGCCCTTCGCCGAACAGGTGGCCGAGGTGACCGAAGGCCGCGTGACCGTCACCATCCTGCCCGCGCCGCTGGGCGGCCCCGCGCAGCATTGGGAACTGGCGCGCACGGGTGTGGCCGACATCACCTGGGGCAATTTCACCTATGAGCCCGAGCGGTTCGTTTCGCTGTGGTTCGCGGAATTCCCCAATGCTGGCACCAATGGCGAAGCGCAGAGCGTGGCGCTCTGGCGGACCTATCAGGCCCATCTGGCCGATCTTCCGGTCTTTGACGGGGTCGAGATGTTGGCGGTCGGCATGTTCGGCGGTGGCCAGCTGCACCATGGCAGCGCGCAGATGCTGACGCCCGAGGATATCGCCGGGCAGAAATTTCGCATGGGCGGCCCGATCCAGGAACGCCTCCTGACCGAGCTGGGCGCGGTGCCGGTCGCGGCCCCTGCGACGCGCGCCTACGAGATGCTGGAAAGCGGCGTGATCGACGGCTCGCTTCACACAATGGAGTCGGTCGTGAACTTCCGCCTCGAGGAGGCGCTGACCCATCACACGATCTTCCCCGATGGCCTCTATGACGCGGCCTTTTTCGTAGTCATGAACTCGGCCCGTTGGGACAGCATCGCGCCCGAGGACCAGGCTGCGATCGAGGCGATCACGGGCGAGACGCTGTCCGCCATGTGGGGCCAGCAGTTCGACGCGCAGAACCCCGCCGCAACCGCGTCGCTGCCCGCCGCCGGGCCCCCGATCA
>JAOARA010000474.1 GCA_025211115.1 Roseicyclus sp.
GGGGCCTCGGGCGCGGGGAAATCGACGCTCGTGGCGCTCCTTCTGCGGCTCTACGACACCGAGGCGGGGCGCGTGACGCTGGACGGCGTGGACGTGCGGACCCTGAAACAGGACAGCCTGCGCCGCCAGATCGCCATGGTCACGCAGGACACGGCGATGTTCAACCGCTCGGCCCATGACAACATCCTCTACGGTCGCCCCGACGCGACCGAGGCGGAGGTCTATGCCGCCGCCCGCCGCGCCGAGGCGCATGAGTTCATCGAGGGGCTGCAGGACCACCGCGGGCGCACCGGTTACGGTGCCTTTCTCGGCGAACGGGGCGTGAAGCTTTCGGGCGGGCAGCGGCAGCGCATCGCGCTGGCCCGTGCCTTCCTCAAGGACGCGCCGGTTCTGGTGCTGGACGAGGCGACATCGGCGCTGGATTCGGAGGTCGAGGCTGCGATCCAGGACACGCTGGGGCAGGTTATGGAGGGCAAGACGGTCATCGCCATCGCGCATCGGCTCTCGACGCTCTCGTCGATGGACCGGATCATCGTGCTGGACGCGGGCCGCATCGTCGAAGACGGCACCCACGACAGCCTGCTCGAGGCCGGCGGGCTTTACGCCCGCTACTGGAACCGGCAGTCGGGCGGGTTCCTCGGGCTGCAGGACGCTGCCGAGTAGGGCACGCCCGGCTTGCGGCGATGCATCGCCGGACCTATGAGCAGCCCATGGACCTCGAGACCGTCACAGCCGACGCTTTCGGCCGCAGCCTCACCGGCATCGGCCTCAACCTGCTGACCCGCGATGTCCGCGGGCTGGCCGGGTTCCTGTCGGATGTCTTCGGCCTGTCGGTGCATCGTCTCTCCGACGACTTCGCCATCGTGCGGCATGGGCAGATGATGCTCCAGCTCCACTCTGACGGCACCTTCGCCCGTCACCCCCTGCCCTCGCTCATCCCCGAGAACCCGCCCCGCGGGGGCGGGGTGCAGCTCTACCTCTTCGGCATCGACCCCGACGCCGCCATCGCGCGCGCCGAGACGGCGGGCCACACCGTGCTGGAACCCGCAGCCGACAAGCCGCATGGCCTGCGCGAGGCCACGATCCTCAGCCCCGAGGGCTACGCCTTCAGCCCCGCGGTCCCCCTGCCATGACCGAGACCACCGTCACCATCGACCGGCTCGGCCACCGTGGCGACGGCATCGCGCCCGGTCCGGTCTTCGTGCCGCTGACCCTGCCGGGCGAGGTGGTGGCGGGCGAGATCACCGGCGACCGGATCGAGGTGCCGAAGATCGTCACCCCCTCGCCCGACCGGGTGCGCCCGCCCTGCACCCATTTCAAGACCTGCGGCGGCTGCGCGCTGATGCAGGCCTCCGACGATTTCGTCGCCGGGTGGAAGGCGGATGTGATCGCCACGGCGCTCGCCGCCCACGGGCTGACCGCCCCGATCCGCCCCACCGCGACCTCGCCCGCGCGCGCGCGCCGCCGCGCCACGCTGTCGGGGCGGCGCACCAAGAAGGGCGCGCTTGTGGGCTTCCATGCCCGGCGCTCCGACACGATCGTGCCGCTGACCGAATGCCACCTGCTCGCCCCGCCGCTTTTCGCGCTGCTGCCCGTGCTGGCCGAGATCACGCAACTGGGCGGCTCGCGTTCCGCGACGCTCTCCTTCGCGCTGACGCTGACCGAGACCGGCATCGACTGCGCCGTCACGGGGGGCAAGCCGCTCGACGGCCCCTTGCGCGCCGCGCTGCCGCGCTTCCGCGACCGCATCGCGCGGCTGACCTGGGGTGACGAGCCGGTCTATGCCGAGGCCGCGCCGCCCCTCACCATGGGCAAGGCCCGCGTCACACCGCCCCCCGGTGCCTTCCTGCAAGCCACCGCCGAAGGCGAGGCCGCGCTGCGCGCCGCCGTGACCGAGGCGCTGACAGGTGCCACCCGCCTTGCCGATCTCTTCGCGGGCTGCGGCACCTTTGCCCTGCCGCTGGCAGGCGCGGTCCCGGTCCATGCCGTCGAGGGCGACGCGACGCTGCTCGCCGCCCTCGGTCACGCCACCCGCCACGCCCAGGGCCTGCGCCCGGTGACGACCGAGGCGCGCGACCTCTTCCGCAACCCGATCCTGGCCGAGGACCTGTCGCGCTTCGACGGCATCGTCATCGACCCCCCGCGTGCGGGCGCCGAGGCGCAGACCGCCCAGATCGCCGCCGCGCAGGTGCCGCGCATCGCCATGGTGTCGTGCAACCCGGTGACCTTCGCCCGTGATGCCGCGCTGTTCACCGCGGCGGGCTATCGCCTGAATTGGGTGCAACCGGTCGATCAATTCCGCTGGTCGCCCCATGTGGAGCTTGCGGCCAGCCTGTCCCTGCCCCATCTGACAGGCGAATGAGGGAACCGGCATGAGTGACAGTATCTCCCCCGCGCAGGGCTTCCGCGCGCGCCTGGCCGAGTGGCTGGACCGCCCCGCGGTGCGCAACACGATCATCGGCGTGATCCTGTTCAACGCCGTCATCCTCGGGATGGAAACCTCGGCCGGGATCATGGAGGCCGCGGGGCCGCTGATCGTCGCGCTCGACCGCGCCTGCCTGACGATCTTCGTGATCGAGCTCGGGCTGAAGCTCATCGCGCTCGGGCCGCGCTTCTTCCGCTCGGGCTGGAACCTGTTCGATTTCGTGATCGTCGGCATCGCGCTGGTGCCCGCGGCGCAGGGCCTGTCGGTGCTGCGCGCCCTGCGCATCCTGCGGGTTCTGCGCGTGGTGTCCGCCGCGCCCCGGCTGCGCCGCGTGGTCGAGGGGTTCGTCACCGCCCTGCCCGGCATGGGCAGCGTGTTCCTGTTGATGGGGATCATCTTCTACATCGGGGCGGTGATGGCCACGAAGCTCTTCGCCGCCAGCTTCCCCGAATGGTTCGGCTCCATCGGCGCGTCGCTCTACACGCTGTTCCAGGTGATGACGCTGGAAAGCTGGTCCATGGGCATCGTCCGCCCCGTGCTCGAGGTCTACCCCTACGCCTGGCTCTTCTTCGTGCCCTTCATCATGGTCACCACCTTCGCCGTGGTGAACCTGCTGGTGGGTCTGATCGTCAACTCGATGCAGGACGCCCACGCCGAGGAATCCAATGCCGCGACCGACGCCTACCGCGACGAGGTGCTGGACCGGCTGAGGAAGATCGAAGAGCGGTTGGGTAAATAGGCGCTCAGGGTCTGGCGCGAAGCAGCTTCATCGTGTCGAGCCGGGGCCTTATCCAGGCAGCCTTTTCCGGGCCCAACCACGCAAGCAGCGTGATGGCGTTGGAATACTCCTCGGTCAGATTCCGCCGGAAGATTTGCTCGTGATGCGAGATACGATTGCGCAGGTCTCTAACCCGTTCACTGCGGTGATGAAGGTCGCCGAGAGACAAATGCCCAGGGAGATCGGGAAATCCGCTGTGAACCGGTTGCCAAAGATGGTCTTCGTATTTGGGCAACAGCATGTTTGACCAGAAACCGAAACTCAACTCGGCAGTCATCTGCCCCGCGGTGCTCCGGCCCCCTCGTTTTTCGATGGCCTTGGCGGCGCGCAGCATGATGCCCTTGCCTGTGCCCCCCATGACCACATGGAGTTCGGGGGCAAGCCACCATGTTTCGCCGAACACCGTGGCCAACCGGGGCTGTATCCTGTTCCTCAAGCAGATCTCGACTGCCGAAAGCAGCGGGTAGAATGACGCGGAGAGCTGCATGTTCCACGCGTAGAGCGCAACGGCGCGGTCCGCGTCGAACCCCGCTGCCTCCAGGTAGGTTGAAAACCGGTCCTCGGAAATGTGACGGACAAGCTGCGGGAACAATATCTGGTGGCCTTGGGAATCGTTACCGCAAAATCGGCCCATAGAAATCGGAAGATGTCAATGGAAAACTTGACAACTCCGATGTTTGGGGCCATCTTCGAGGCGTCGGAGGCAGATCAAAGCCTCCAATTTGTCAGAGCCCCGCGACAGCCGAAAGGTCCTCGCGGGGTTTCGCTTTTTTCGGGGTCTTTTCCACGGGACTGGGCGGATCGAACCTCACCCATCACCACCGCCCGCCCGGATCACTCCAGCGGAATGCTCAGCCGCAGCTGAAGGGTTTCCATGCCGGGGTTCACCTCGGCCAGGTCGGCGTTCGAGCGGTGGTCGTAGCCGATGCCCCAGCGCCAGCCATTCGCGGCCTCGAAGCCGATCTCGAAACCCGAGCGGATCTGCAGCGTATGGCCAAGGTCCGGTCCGTTGCCTTGCTCGAACAGGCCGGGCATGACGTGGAACTGGATGAAGACGTCATCGCCGGGGAAATGCGTGGTCCAGACCGCACCGGCACCGAGCCAATAGTCACCGTTGGAGGTGGCCGAGACCCCGACCGAGGGCTGGAACGGGCCATAGGCCGTGCCGAAGTCGTAGCGCAGGTAAAGCTCTTCGCCGATGTTGTTCTCCTGGAACAGCACGCTGCCGCCCGAGATCGCGATACGGCTATCGACGTCATTGGCCGCAACGCAGCCTGTGCCGCAGTGGTTCAGACCCATGTCGGTCAGCCCGACGATCAAGGCTATTGCTGCGAGTGTGCCGTCCATGCGTGGTCCCCTCTGGCTCTGCGTTCCCGATACCCGTCACGGCCTTGAATGTCACGTCCCGTCGAAGGCGGGTGGCGGGCCTATGCCCGCTTTTCCATCCGTGCGACGCCCAGAACATCCAGCACCTTCGCCTCGATATCGGCGGCGTTCATCTTTGCCACGGCATACATGTCCGCCGGGCTGGCCTGGTCGATGAAGATATCCGGCAACACCATCGAGCGATACTTGAGCCCGGTGTCGAAGACGCCCTCCTCGGCCAAGAGCTGCGCGACGTGAGAGCCGAAGCCGCCCACGGCCCCTTCTTCCAGCGTGATCAGAGCCTCGTGGTGGCGGGCGAGCTGCAGGATCATCTCGCGGTCCAGCGGCTTGGCGAAACGCGCGTCTGCGACGGTCGGCGTGATGCCCTTCTGCGCCAGCGCCTCGGCGGCGTCCTGCACCTCTTTCAGGCGCGCGCCGAAGTTCAGGATGGCGACGCGGTTGCCCTCGGCGATCATGCGGCCGCGGCCGATCTCGAGCACCTCGCCGCGCTCCGGCAACTCCACACCCACCCCCTCGCCCCGCGGGAAGCGGAAGGCCGAGGGGCGGTCGTCGATCGCCACGGCGGTGCGGACCATGTGCATCAGTTCCGCCTCGTCCGAGGCGGCCATGACGACGAAACCGGGCAGGTTCGTCAGGAAGGCGATGTCGTAGCTGCCCGCATGGGTCGCGCCATCGGCCCCCACCAGCCCGGCGCGGTCGATGGCGAAGCGCACCGGAAGGCGCTGGATCGCCACGTCATGCACCACCTGGTCATAGCCGCGCTGCAGGAAGGTGGAATAGATCGCGGCAAAGGGCTTCAGCCCGCCCGCCGCCATCCCCGCGCAGAAGGTGACGGCGTGTTGCTCGGCGATGCCCACGTCGAAGGTGCGCTCGGGAAACCGCGCGCCGAAGATATCGAGGCCGGTGCCATCGGGCATCGCGGCGGTCACGGCGGTGATCTTGGGGTCGAGTTCCGCCTCCTTGATCAGCGATTGCGCAAAGACCTTGGTGTAGCTCGGCGCGTTCGAGGGGGCTTTCTTCTGCTCGCCCGTGCGGATGTCGAATTTCGCCGTCGCATGGCCCCGGTCGGGGCGGTGTTCGGCGTAGCCCTTGCCCTTCTTGGTGATCGCGTGGATCAGGATCGGCCCGTCGGCCCGCGCCTTGACGGTGCGCAGGATCGCCAGCAGCTGCTCCATGTCATGCCCGTCGATGGGACCGACATAGGAAAAGCCCAGCTCCTCGAACAGCGTGCCGCCCACGGTTGCGGCCTTCAGCAGCTCCTTGGCGCGGCGCGCGCCCTCCTGGAAAGGTTCGGGCAGAAGCGAGACCGCGCCCTTGGCCGCCGCCTTCAGCTCCTGGAAGGGGGCACCGGCATAGAGCCGCGACAGGTAGGAGGACATCGCGCCGGTGGGCGGCGCGATGGACATCTCGTTGTCGTTCAGGATCACGATCAGCCGCTTGCCCAAATGGCCCGCGTTGTTCATCGCCTCGTAGGCCATGCCGCCCGACAGCGCGCCGTCGCCGATCACGGCGATGGCATCGCCATGGCCGGTGTCGCAGTCGCCGCCAAGGTCGCGGGCGACGGCAAAGCCGAGGGCCGCGGAGATACTTGTAGAAGAATGTGCAGCGCCGAACGGGTCATAGGGCGACTCCGAGCGCTTGGTGAAGCCCGATAGCCCGTCCTTCTGGCGGATCGTCTCCATCCGCTCGCGCCGACCGGTCAGGATCTTGTGGGGGTAGCACTGGTGGCTCACGTCCCAGATCAGCTTGTCGCGCGGCGTGTCGAAGACGGCATGGATCGCCACCGTCATTTCCACCACGCCAAGGCCCGCGCCGAAATGACCGCCGGTGCGGCTGACCGACCAGATGGTTTCCGCGCGCAGCTCGTCGGCGAGGCGGCGCAATTCGGTGTCGCTGAACCGCTTGAGATCGGCGGGCGAGGCCACGCGATCCAGAAGCGGCGTGCTGGGGCGGTCGGTCATGTCTGCGACCTCCTTCCGGGCCTATTTGTCACGGTCGATGATGTAACGCGCCAGCGCGGCGAGGTTATGCGCCCTTTTGCCATAGGGCGAAAGCGCGGCCTCGGCCTCCGCCACCAGCTCGGCGGCGCGGGCCTTGGCCCCGGCCAGACCCAGCAGCGAGACAAAGGTCGCCTTGCCCGCCTCGGCATCCTTCTGCAGCGCCTTGCCCGCGGTGGCCGCGTCCCCCTCCACGTCGAGGATGTCATCGGCGATCTGGAAGGCGAGGCCGATGGCCCGCGCATAGGCGCGCAGCGGCGCGGGGTCGGCCCGGCCAAGGATCGCGCCCGCCTCGGCGGGCCATTCGATCAGGCGGCCGGTCTTGTTGCCCTGCAACTCGGTGATCTGTGCCAGCGTCAGCGGGGCGGCGGCGGTCTCGGCGGCGATGTCCTGCGCCTGACCCAACACCATCCCCTGCGCGCCCGAGGCGCGGGCGAGCGAGGCCACCAGCGCCACGCGCTGCGCATCGTCACCTGCGCGCGGATCGGCCAGCAGCTCGAAGGCGAAGGTTTGCAGCGCGTCGCCCACCAGCACCGCGGTCGCCTCGTCCCATTTCACATGCACGGTGGGCCGCCCCCGGCGCAGGTCGTCGTCATCCATGCAGGGCAGATCGTCATGGACAAGGGAATAGGCGTGCAGGCATTCGACCGCCCCCGCGGCGAACAGCGCCTGACCGGGGGGCACGTCGAACAGCCCCGCCGTCTCCAGCGCAAGGAAGCCGCGCAGCCGCTTGCCGCCATCGGTGGCGTAGCGCATCCCCTCGGCCACGCGATCCCCGCCGAACCGCGCCAGTTCTTCTGCAAGAAACGCGGAAATGGCCCCCTGGGCCGCGCCGAGCGCCTGCTGGAACACCTGTCAGAGACCTTCGGCCGGGGTGCTGCCCGTGGGCTGACCACTCGCGTCGAGCGTGATCTGCGCGACCTTCTCCTCGGCTTCCTTCAGCTTCGCCTCGCAGCGTGCCTTCAAAGCCGCGCCGCGTTCATACAGCGTGATCGACTCTTCCAGCGCGACATCGCCGCGGTCGAGCGCCGTCACCACCTGTTCCAGCGCCTTGATCGCCTCTTCGAAGCTCATCTCACCGATGGGTTTGCCGTCGCTCATGCGCCCCGCTCCTTCAGTTCCGTGACATGCACCGCGACCGAGGCCGCCAGCGCGGGAAGATCATAACCCCCTTCGAGAGTCGAGACCACGCGCCCGCCGCAGACCTCATCGGCGATGTCGCACAGGCCGCGGGTGAGCCAGGCGAAATCCTCCTCGGTCCAGGTCAGGTTGGCGAGCGGGTCGTCGACATGGGCGTCGAACCCGGCCGAGATCAGGATCAACTCGGGTTGCCAGTCGCGCAGCCGCGGGAACACGCGCCCCTCGTAGGCCGCGCGCATCTCGGCCCCGCCGCTGCCGGGGGCAAGCGGCACGTGCAGCACGTTGTCCGACGCGCCGCGTTCGCTGGCCGCCCCGCTGCCGGGGTAAAGCGGCATCTGGTGGGAGGAGACGAAGAGCGCGCGCGGCTCGTCCCACAGCACATCCTGCGTGCCGTTGCCGTGATGCACGTCGAAATCGACGACAGCCACGCGCGACAGCCCCCGCACCTCGAGCGCATGGCGCGCGGCGATGGCGATGGTGGAGAACAGGCAGAACCCCATCGCGCGCGTCTTTTCCGCATGGTGGCCGGGGGGGCGCGTGGCGACGAAAGCGTTGTTGGCGCGCCCGTCCAGCAAGGCGTCCACGGCGGCAATGCAGCCGCCCACGCCCTTCAGCGCCGCCTCCCACGAGCCGGGGCTGGCCCATGTGTCGGGGTCGAGCGCGGTCTGCCCTGTCTCGGGGATCTGCCGCCGCACGGCGTCGATATAAAGCTGGGGATGCCCCAGCAGCAGCGCAGCCTCATCGGCCATCGGCGCCTCGATCCGGTCGAGCACATCGAACTCGGGCACCGACAGCACTTCGTTGATCTCTTCCAGCCGCTCGATACGTTCCGGGTGGCCCGCAGGCGTTACATGGTCCAGCCCCGCGGGGTTCTCGACAAGCAATGTCATGGCAATGGCCCTGTGTCAGTCCGGTGCCAGCATGTAGCCCGCCCCGCGCACCGTCTGCAAATAGCGCGGCTGCTTCGGGTTCACCTCGATCTTGCGGCGCAGCCGCGTGATCTGCACGTCCACCGCGCGCTCCTGCACCTGCTCGGCCCCGGTCTTGTCGCGGTTGAGCAGGCTCACCAGCTCGGCCCGGCCGATCGGGCGGTTCGGCTCGGCGGTGAAGATGCGCATCAGCGCGGCCTCGGTCGCGGTCAGGCGCACCGGCTGCGTGCCGTGCCACATCTCGGCCCGTTCCAGGTCGTAGCGGATCGGCCCGAGGTGCAGCACCTTCGGCAGTTCCGCCTCTTCCTGCGGCTTCGGCATCCGGCGCAGGATCGCGTTGATCCTGAGCAACAGCTCCTTCGGCTCGAAGGGTTTGGCAAGGTAATCATCGGCCCCCGCCTCAAGCCCCGTGATCCGGTCCGAGGGGTCGCCCTTGGCCGTCAGCAGAAGGATCGGCGTGCTGGACCCGGCCCGCAGGTCGCGGCAGAGGCTCAGGCCGTCCTCGCCCGGCATCATCACGTCCAGCACGATCAGGTCGAAGGCCAGACCGCCCAGAAGCCGCCGCGCCTGCGCCGCGTCGCGCGCCACCGTCGCCATGAAACCGTTGCGCATCAGGAATTTCTGCAACAGGCCGCGGATGCGCTCGTCATCGTCCACGATCAGCAGATGCGCGCCGATGTCATGGGTCATCGCGGCCCGTCCCCGCCATCGAGGTAATGGCGCTTCATGTCGGGGTCCATCATCTGCTCGAGCACCGCGCGGAAGCCCGCCACCGCTTCGGGCCCGGCGGCGCGAAAGGCATCGCGCATCCGGTTGCGCTGCGCCTCGGACAGGGCGCGTTCCAGCGCCGCGCCCTTCTCGGTCAGGTGCAGATGCCGCTCGCGCTTGTCGCGGGTGCCGACGCGGCTGTCCACCAGCCCGTCCTCGACCAATGTGCGCAGCACGCGGTTCAGCGATTGCTTGGTGACGCCGAGGATCGACAACAGGTTGTTCACCGTCGTGCCCGGCGAGCGGTTGATGAAATGGATCGCCCGGTGATGCGCCCGGCCATAGCCGTATTCCTGCAGGATGCGGTCGGGGTCGGCGGTGAAGCCGCGATAGGCGAAGAACATCGCCTCGATCCCGCGGCGCAGCTGGTCGTCGGTCAGGAACAGCAGGCTCTCCCCGCGCCCCATCAGGTTCGCCGCGTTGCGGTCTGCCATCGACTGTCCCTTCCTTCTCGTCCCGTCCGGGGCTTGCGCGCAGTTTATGTCAGCCTTGTTGACTTTCCAAGAATCAATTGCTAGCGATGAGGGCGTTTTGCGCAACATTATGCCCGATCCGGACGTAATTCGCGCAACATTCGAAAACCGAACCGGTTGGAAGAGCCGGTGAACTGGGCGAGGATCGGAACGATGGCCGGGGCATATGACGACCGTGACGGCAAGATCTGGATGGATGGCAAGCTGGTGGAGTGGCGCGACGCGAACGTGCACATCCTGACCCATGCGATGCATTACGCCTCCTCCGTGTTCGAGGGCGAGCGCGCCTATAACGGCAAGATCTTCGAAAGCCGGAAGCACTCCGAGCGGTTGCATTACTCGGCCTCCTGCATCGATTTCGAGATCCCCTTCACGGTCGACGAGATCGAGGCCGCGAAATACGAGGTCATGAAGGCCAACAACCTGACCGACGCCTATGTCCGTGCGGTCGCGTGGCGCGGTGCAGGCGAGGACATGGGCGTCAGCTCGGCCCGGAACCCGGTCCGGCTGGCCATCGCGGCGTGGGAGTGGGGCAGCTACTACGGCGACGCCAAGATGAAGGGGGCGAAGCTGGACATCTCCAAGTGGAAGCGCCCCTCGCCCGAGACGATCCCGGTTCATGCCAAGGCCGCGGGCCTTTACATGATCTGCACCACCTCCAAGCACGCGGCCGAGGCCAAGGGCTGCTCCGACGCGCTGTTCATGGATTACCGCGGCTACGTGGCCGAGGCGACGGGGGCCAACATCTTCTTCGTCAAGGACGGAGAGGTGCATACGCCGCTGGCGGATTGCTTCCTGAACGGGATCACCCGGCAAACGGTGATCGGGATGCTCAAGGACCGCAACATCGCCGTCCACGAGCGCCACATCATGCCCGAGGAACTGGAAGGCTTCGAACAATGCTGGCTGACCGGCACCGCGGCCGAGGTCACGCCGGTGGGCCAGATCGGCGACTACAATTTCGAGGTCGGCACCCTGACCCGCGGCATCGCCGAGGCCTACGAGGCGCTGGTCCGGGCCTGAGGCATCCCGCCCCCTGATCTTGACTTTCGGGTGGCATTTTGCCACCTTCGGACAAGCACAGGGGGCGACCATGGCGCAATCCGTCAAACTTGCCGATGACATAATGGCGCTGGTCCGCCGCGAAGCGGACCTTCAAAGCCGCTCGGTTGCCGGGCAGATCACCCATTGGATGAAGATCGGCCGCGCGATCGAGCAGTCCGGCCGTTTCGATCACGCCCGCATCACCGCAGCTCTCGACGGCAGGCTCGACACCACCGCGCTCTCCGAAGAGGAAGACGCCGCCTGGCTCGAGGCCTTCACCGAGAAGATGGCCACACCCTCGGACTCCGAAACCGCGTTTTTCGCGCAGCGCAAGGCGCTTGGCCGGGGTGTCGGCCTCGATGAGGGCGGCAACCTCGTCTACGCGACAGCGGACAAGGACGCTTGAGGCCCAGCCTCGTCCTGCTGGCCGGGCCGAACGGTGCGGGGAAATCCACCCTCTTCCAGACCCGTGTCGCCCCGCGCTTTGCCGGTCCCTTCGTCAATGCGGACATCATCCAGCGTGACGACCTGCTCGATCCCTCCATGGAGGCCGCCTACGACGCCGCCCGTATCGCCGATGCGCGGCGGGCCGAGCTGCTGGCCGCGCGCCAAAGTTTCGCCACCGAGACGGTGTTCTCCCACCGCTCCAAGCTGGAGATCATCGACGCCGCACGGGCGCAAGGCTACCTTGTCGTCGTGATGCATGTCGGCATCGACAGCCCGGACCTCTCCGTCGCGCGGGTCAAAGCCCGCGTCACTGAAGGGGGCCATGATGTCCCCGAAGCAAAGGTCCGGGCGCGCTTCGACCGCAACCAGCCGCTGATCCGCGAGGCTGTCCTGCGGGCGGACAGGGGCATGGTCTTCGACAACTCCCGCCTCAACGAACCGCCGCGGCAGATGCTCGTCTTTGCCGGTGGGAGACTTGCAAAGGCGGATCCGATCCTGCCCGGTTGGATCCTGCGGGCCTATGCCGCCGATCTGGTGATCTGATCCCGCCCGCGCGCCGCCCTGCGCGCTTCGCGCTTGACCCGCGCCCCCATCGCCCCCACCATCCCCCCATGGTGATGCATTTCCAGCCCAACGGGCCAGCCGCGCGCACGGAACAGGTTGCCTTCGACCGCAGGGAGCTTGGCGTGATCCTGACGCTCTACGGGCGCATGGTCGCCGCGGGGGAGTGGCGCGATTACGGCATCTCGCATCTGAGCGACGTGGCCGTCTTCGCCATCTTCCGCCGCACCGCCGAGCATCCGATCTACCGGATCGAGAAGCGCCCCCGCCTGCGCGACAAGCAGGGGCAGTATTCGGTGATCGGCATGGACGGGCGCATCCTCAAGCGCGGCCATGACCTGAAGACCGTGCTCCGCGTGCTCGAGCGCAAGTTGATCCGCGCGGTCGAGAGCTGAGGGTTACCCCAGCCCCGGCAGCCGGCGGATCGAGGTGATCTGACCGAATTCCTTTGCCCCGATCCGCGCGACCGCCTCGTCGAAGGTCTCGTAGGCGACCGCCATGTGATGCACATTGGCATGCAAAAGCATCGTCGGGCTCGACATGATAGCGACATGCCCTTGCCAGAACACGAGGTCGCCGCGCCTGAGCAGCTCGCCCTCGGCCAGCGGCTCGCCCAGGGTCGCTTCCTGTTGGTCGCTGTCGCGCGGGCAGTCGATGCCGCAAGCCAGAAGCGCCGTCTGCACCAGCCCGGAACAGTCGAGCCCCCAGCGGCTGGACCCACCCCAGAGATAGGGGGTTCCCAGGAACATGTCGGCGATGCCGACGGGGTCGTCGAAACGCGCCTTGAGCGGCACGAGGTGTTGGCGCGGGACGTAATGGCCGGTGTGGATGCGATAAAACGCGTCGCGCTCGCCCGTGACGGTGACGCGACTGCCGAAAAACAGCGCGACGTCCGGCGGTTCCTTGATGTTGGGTTTGGGGTAGAGATGCGTCGCGGGCGACACCACCCAATGCGTCCCCTCCTCGGCGGTGGTCAGCGCGCCCGACAGGATGTAGCCGACATACCCGTCGCGTTCGGCCACGCCGAAGGCGAACCCATCGGCGGTTTCCAGCGCCAGGAACCGCTCGCCATACAACAGTTGGCTGCTGCGCTGCCCGCGCGGCGCGTCCGACAGGTTCACCATGGGTTGCTGGACCATCATCCAGCGTCCCTTGACGAAGCGTTCGGCCTCGACCAGCCCCTCGAGCGAGACATGGGCGACGCGCCCGTTGCTGGCCGTGATGCGGGGGTCCATCGTCATGCGGCCCCCTCGGTCGTCAGCACCCGGAACAGCGCGCGCGCGCCTTGGCCGACGCCGCCCTTGGGCCGGGCCGGCATCACGGCGGGGCACCATCCGTAGATGTCGAAATGGGCGTAGGGTGCCGCACCGTCCACGAAGCGCCGCAGGAAGAGCGCGGCGGTGATCGACCCCGCGAAGCCGCCCGAGGGCGCGTTGTCGAGATCGGCGATACCCGGCTCGATCATCGCCTCGTAGGGGGTGTGGAAGGGCAGGCGCCAGACCGGGTCGGCGACCTTGGCCGCGGCCTGCGACAGCGCCTCGGCCAGGCCGTCGTCATCGGTGAAGAAGGGCGCGATATCGGGGCCGACGGCCACGCGCGCCGCCCCGGTCAGCGTCGCCATGGAGATGATGCGGTCGCAAGGCTCCTCGACAGCGTAGGCCAGCGCGTCGGCCAGCACCAGCCGCCCCTCGGCGTCGGTGTTGTTGATCTCGACCGTCTTGCCGTTGCGCGCGCGGAAGATGTCACCGGGCCGGAAGGACGCGCCCGAAACCGCGTTCTCCACCGCCGGGATCAGCACCCTGAGCGACAGGTCCAGCCCCTCGGTCATGATCATCCGGGCAAGGCCCAGAACGGTCGCCGCCCCGCCCATGTCCTTTTTCATCAGGCCCATGGAACTTCCGGGCTTGAGGTTCAGGCCCCCGGTGTCGAAACAGACGCCCTTGCCCACCAGCGTCAGCTTGCGCGCGCCGGTGCCCCAGCGCAGCTCGATCAGGCGCGGCGCGCGCGTGGCGGCGCGGCCGACCGTGTGGATCAGCGGAAATCCCTGCGTCAGCAGGTCGTCGCCCGCGATCACGGTCACCTCGGCCCCGCAGTCACCGGCAAGCTGCCGGGCCGCGGCCTCAAGCGCGTCGGGGCCCATGTCCTCGGCGGGGGTGTTGATCAGGTCGCGGGTCAGCGCCTCGCCCGCCGCGATCCGTTCCAGCCGCGCGGTGTCGAGGCCCGCGGGCGCGACCAGCGCGGCCTTGTCCGGCGCGGGCTGGCGATACCGCTCGAAGCGGTAGAGCGACAGGAGGTAGCCCAGCGCGATCTCTTCGCCGTCCGGGCCGTCCAGCGCCTCTTCCAGCGTGTAGGTCGCGCGGGGCAGATCGGCGATGGCCGCGCCAAGGGCGAACCGCCGGCGCTGCCGGTCGGACGCGCTGCCGGTGCCGATCAGCACCAGCGCGGGCAGGCCCGTCTCGCCCGGAAGGGTGCAGACCTGTCCGAGCGCCCCGGCAAAGCCGTGATGTTCGGCCCAGCCGCGCGGTCCCTCGGCCAGCGCCGCCAGCGCCGCCTCGGCCCCGTCGGGCGTGACCAGCCGGATCGGGATCGCGGCATCGGTCGGGTCGGCAAAACGCAAGGCTTGGGGCATGTCGGGTCGGGCTCCGCTGGATCGCGCGCCACACTAGCGCCGCGCCCGGTCGCTGCAAGTGGCCTCAGCCCGAAAGATCCTCGAGGTCCCAGACCGCGTGGATCGAGCGGTCGCCGATCCGGTCGAGCCGCGCCAGCGTGGCCGCCAGCGCCGTCGGATCGCCACTGTCCAGGCAGTCGAGCACATGCCGCCCGACGCGCGCCAGCGTCGCCATGCCGATCAGCTGCGCATCGCGGATCACCGCGGCCAGGGCGGCCGCCAGGTCGTCGCGCCGGTCGGTGGCGCGCAGCCGCGTCACCTCGGCCAGATGCGCCGAAAGCCGTTGCAGGGCGTGGCCCACCTCGGCCTCGGCACGGGTCTCGCCCATGCGGCTGCACAATTCCTCGAGTTGGCCGGGATTGAACCGCGCAGGTTCCTCCAGCGGCAGTTGGGTTATTCCCGCCGTCATTTCGCTCGCTCCACGTCATGCCCCCACCAAAGGCAGGCGCGACCCTGCCCGGAGGGTCTGAAGAAAGGCTTATGCCCGTGGCAACATGAAGCTCCAATTTTCCCCGTTTCCGCGCTATGCAGTCCCACCACGACCAAGGACAGACCCAGGACATGCACCGCGTCAGATCGCTGCCCGATTACCTGCTCGAACGCTACAAGGATTGGAAATCCCATGATTTCCCCGGCAACCGCGACCTGTTCCGAAAGCTCGCCATCGAGGGCCAGACCCCGCGCGCCATGGTCATCGCCTGTTGCGACAGCCGCGTCGCCATCGAGTCGGTCTTCGCCCAGCAGGTCGGCGAGGTCTTCGTCCATCGCAACATCGCCAACATGGTCCCGCCCTACACGCCCGACGGTCAGCACCACGGCACGGCGGCCGCGGTGGAATTCGCGGTCAAGCACCTGCATGTCCGGCACATCATCGTGATGGGCCATTCCAATTGCGGCGGCGTGCGCGGCTGCCTGCAGATGTGCGCGGGCGAGGCGCCCGAGTTCGAAAGGACCGAAAGCTTCATCGGCCGCTGGCTCGACGTGCTGCGCCCCGGCGTGGCGCGGATCGCCGACATCACCGACCCCGCCGACCGACAGACCGCGCTGGAGAAAGAGGGGATCAAGGTCAGCCTCGAGAACCTCATGGGCTATCCCTTCGTCTCGGCGGCGGGCGAGGCCGGGCAGATCACGCTGCACGGGCTGTGGACCGACCTCGCCGAGATGGACCTCGAGACCTTCGACGGCGCGGTGCGGCATTTCGTGAAGGGCTGACTTTACCCAAGGCCCAGGCACCGCTATGGCGGCCCGGAACGGCAAAAGGGGACGGCGATGGACGGCATTCTCGCGCTGGCGGCGGACAACCTGTTGTCGCCCATCATCCTGTTCTTCGCGCTCGGCCTGCTGGCGGCCTTCGCCCGGTCGGACCTGTCGATCCCCGAGGCGATTGCCAAGGGGATGTCGATCTACCTGCTCTTCGCCATCGGCTTCAAGGGCGGGGTCAGCGTCGCCGATCACGGCATCGACCAGACGCTTCTGTTGTCGCTCGTCGCCGGTCTGATCCTGTCCTTCGCCATCCCGCTCATTGCCTTTGCGCTGCTGCGCGCCATGACGCGGCTCGACGTGACCGATGCGGCCGCCGTGGCGGGGCATTACGGCTCGATCTCCATCGTGACCTTCGTCGCGGCGACCTCGGTCATCGGCTCGGCGGGCCTGTCGTCGGAGGGCTACATGGTCGCCGTCGCCGCGGTGATGGAGGCGCCCGCGATCCTGTCCGCGCTCTGGCTGATCGCGCGCTTCGGCAAATCCTCCGCAGAGATGGAAGAGGGGCTGATGCGCGAGATCCTTCTGAACGGGTCGATCGTGCTTCTGGTCGGCTCCTTCCTGATCGGCTGGATCACCGGGGCCGAGGGGATGGCGATGATCTCCCCCCTCATCGTCGCCCCCTTCCAGGGGGTGCTGTGCCTGTTCCTGCTCGACATGGGGCTGGTCGCGGGCCGCGGCCTGCGCGACGCGCGCGGGGTGCTGACGCCGGGCGTGTTCCTCTTCGGTGTGATCATGCCGCCCATCGGCGCGAGCCTCGGCCTGCTGGCGGGGCTGCTGCTGGGGCGGTCGACGGGGGGCGTGGTGCTCTTCATGACGCTTTGCGCCTCGGCCTCCTATATCGCGGTGCCCGCGGCGATGCGCGTGGCCCTGCCCGAGGCGAACCCCTCGGTCTATCTCACGCTGTCGCTCGGCGTGACATTCCCCTTCAACCTGACGCTCGGCATCCCGCTTTACCTTGCGGTGGCCAGCGCCGTCACCGGAGGCTGAGGCCCATGCAGACCCACGACGCCAAGCGTGTCGAGATCACCATCGAAGCCGTGATGGAAACCCGGCTGACCAACGCCCTGATCAAGGCCGGTGTAACCGGTTTCACGATTTTACCGGTTCTCGGCGGTTCGGGCCGCTCCGGGCAATGGAGCCGCGAGG
The DNA here is from genome assembly GCA_025211115.1 of Roseicyclus sp. GTDB lineage: Bacteria > Pseudomonadota > Alphaproteobacteria > Rhodobacterales > Rhodobacteraceae > Roseicyclus. The sequence continues at coordinate 17,026 of JAOARA010000474.1, forward strand.
GGCAGGTCAGCCGCGCGGGCGGGATGGTCTGCGTGGTCTGCATCATCCGGCCCGAACGGCTCGATGCGCTGCTCGACGCGGCGTTTTCCGTGGTGGAGCGGCATATCGGCGTGGTCAGCGTGGTCGATTGCGAGGTGCTGCGGGCCGAGAGGTTCTGACCCCTCGCCCCACCGTTGCCCGTGACCCCGAGGGGGGCGCAGCCGCGCATCTCGACCTTCGGTCTTCGTCAGCGACGGCGGTGGCACCGCTGACGCGGTGCGGGTGCGCCCTTGGCCGGGGTGGGCGCGCGCCTCAGGGCCGCCAGGTCAGGCGCTGATCCTCGGGCCAGTCCAGCGTAACCGTCATTTCCACCATTCCGGTTTCACCCGGCCCAAGCTCCAGCGACCAGGCATGCACCCCGCGCAGGTCGTCGACGTCGCGTTCATCCGGCGCGGGCGTCAGCGACAGTTCGAGGCCCAGGTCCTCCTGCTCGGCGAAGGGCGTCGCGTAGAGCAGCCGCACCGTCTCGGCCCGGTCCGAGGTGTTCTCGACCCCGAAGCCGATCCGCCGTTCCTGCGTGCTGGCACTGGTGAACAGCCCGCGGTCCCCCTCGGCGAGCGAGCGGTCGATCCACACCAGCCGCAGGTGGTCGAGCGGGCCGAAGCCCATCTCGGCCTCGGCCCCCGCCGCGATCAGCGGCAACAGGTCTTCACCCACCAGCGCGCCGTCGCGGTAGAAGCGGGCGACGCCCGGCAGGATCGGCTCACCGCTGTCGTTGGTCGCCGTGGCGACGAGGAAGGCGGTTTCATCGAAACGGGGGATCGCCCGCGCCTCGGTCTCGGCCTGCAGCGTCAGCGCGTCGAGCGGCAGGACCGCCTCGCCCGAGGGGCCGATGCTGACCGGCGTCGCGTAATCGTAGCTCAGCGACAGCCCCTCGACCCGAAGCGCCGCGCGGTCCTCGACCATCACGGGTTCCATGACGGCCATCGCCTCGGGCTCCACCAGCCGCTGCAGCGAGCTGGCAAAGCCCGCGGCATCGCTTGCGGGCGGTTGCGGCTCGACGATGCGGGCGGGCGTGGGCGACAGGGCCGAAGGGATGCGCTGGCGGTTCGGCTCGGCGGTGGAAAAGGACATCTCCACCCCCTGCCAGAGCGCGGAGCCGCTGGCGTAGACGGTCACGAAGCGCGCAAGCTCGAGCGCGCCGGTCTCGCTGTCGAGGCGGATCTCGTAACCGGGTTCCCACCCCGCGCCATAGGTGAGGTAGTCGAGGTGGATTTCCCCCTCGGTCGCGTCCATGGCCTGCACGGGCACGGCGATCACGTCCACCGTTGTGCCGAGCGGCCGGAGCCGCGCCAGCGCGTCGCTTGCGGCGGCAAGCGCGATCTGCGCGTCGGTCACGGCCTCGGTCAGGGTCCGTCGCTCGGCGCGCGCGGCCAGCAACTCGGCCTGAACGCGGGCGGTCTCGGCGCCGAGGGTTGCCAGCAGCTGCGGGACGAGCGCCGGATCGGCGGGCATCGCCGCGCCCTCGGGTCCGCCGCGGGTCAAGGCCGTGAGATAGGCCATCTGCGCCTCGAGCGCGCGGATCGCGCCATCGGCGGCGGTGACGGCATCCGAGGCGGCGCGCAGCGCCTCTTCGGCGGTCACGACCGCGGCGCGCGCCTGTGCCTGCGCGGGGGTGTCGAGCGCACCTTCGGCGATGGCGAAACCGCTGATCCGCTCGAGCGGACCGAGGGTCAACCCCTCGGGGCCTGCAATGGCCAGCCGGTCGGCCTGCGCCGCGTCGGGCAGGGCGATGAGCAGGCGATGGGCGCCTGCGGGCAAGCTGACCTCGGCACTGCGGGTGATGTCGGCGCCCGACAGGTAGACCGTCGCGGCGGCGATGTCGGCGCGGATCAGGACGTCATCGGCATGGGCGGCGCTGCCCAGAAGCAGCGCGGTCAAAGACAGGGCGAAACGCATGGTGTTGGTCCTTCCGGTGGCGGTCCCGTCCCCAGAAGTGCGCCCTTGCCCGCCGTGGGGCAATGGGAAAGCGGTGTCTCGGCGGCCCTTGCGCGAAGCGCCGCCGAGCGGGAGAGGTCGGGCCTAGCCCTTTTTCAGCACGCGATTGCCGAGGGTTTCGGCGATCTGCACGGCGTTCAGCGCCGCGCCCTTGCGGAGGTTGTCGGAGACGCACCACAGGTTGATGCCGTTCTCGATGGTGCTGTCCTGACGGATGCGGCTGATGAAGGTGGCGTAATCGCCGACGCATTCGATCGGCGTGACGTAGCCGCCGTCCTCGCGCTTGTCGATCACCATGATGCCGGGGGCCTCGCGCAGGATATCGCGGGCCTCCTCCTCGTCGAGGAACTCCTCGAACTCGATGTTGATCGCCTCGGAATGTCCGACGAAAACAGGGACTCGCACGCAGGTCGCGGTGACCTTGACCGAGGGGTCGAGGATCTTCTTGGTCTCGGCGACCATCTTCCACTCTTCCTTGGTCGAGCCGTCGTCGAGGAACTTGTCGATATGGGGGATCACGTTGAAGGCGATCTGCTTGGTGAACTTGGACGGCTCACGCTCCTGCCCCGGCACATACATGCCCTTGGTCTGGTCCCACAACTCGTCCATGCCTTCCTTGCCCGCACCCGAGACGGACTGGTAGGTCGAGACCACCACGCGCTTGATTTTTGCCCTATCGTGCAAGGGTTTAAGCGCCACGACCATCTGCGCGGTGGAGCAGTTGGGGTTGGCGATGATGTTCTTCTTCGCGTAGCCCTCGACCGCCTCGGCGTTCACTTCGGGAACCACCAGCGGCACGTCCGGGTCGTAGCGGTAGAGCGAGCTGTTATCGATGACGATGCAGCCCGCCTTGGCGGCCTTGGGCGCGTATTTCTCGGTGGCTTCCGAGCCGATGGCGAACAGCGCGATGTCCCAGCCGGTGAAGTCGAAGGTGTCAAGATCCTTCGTTTTCAACGTCTTGTCGCCGAAACTGCACTCGGTGCCCAGCGATTTGCGGCTGGCGAGAGCGACGATCTCGTCGACGGGAAACTCCCGTTCGGCGAGGATGTTCAGCATTTCTCGGCCCACGTTGCCCGTGGCGCCCGCGACGACGATGCGGTATCCCATGATGCGTTTCCTTCGAGGCTCAGGATGGGCGGCGCTTACAGGAGCGGCCCGCCGAGGGGAAGGGGCCGGGTGCCGCCCGAGCGGTCGCTGTGGCCGAAAAACGGCGGGCACATCCCGTACACACCGGGTGCATACGCGCGACGCGGCGCTTGACTTGTGCCGCCGGAGCGCGCACATGCCCCTCATGTCGCCGCGCTGCCGCGTGAGCAGTCGGCCGGGGCACGCGCCCCGCAAGCCTGACGGCGACAGACCCATCCCCAGTTCCCCTTCACGCAGGGTTCTGACGATCGCAGCCGATGACGGCGCGGTCGCACCCTTCGTCCGCCGCACCCGATGTGCGGCCAATACCTGTGGTGACCGCGAGAACCGCGGCGCCCGAAAGGATATGATTTGTTCGATTTCGACATGCTTGGCCTGAACAAGGTTCTGCGCAACGCGCTCAAGGCCGGTGGCTTTGACAAGCCGACCCCGATCCAGAACCAGGCGATCCCGCTTGCGCTGGAAGGTCACGACATCCTGGGCCTTGCCCAGACCGGCACCGGCAAGACGCTGGCCTTTGGCCTGCCGCTCATCGCGCACCTGATGGAAGAGGATACGCGCCCCCAGACCCGGACGGCGCGTGCGCTGATCCTGGCCCCGACGCGGGAGCTGGTGAACCAGATCGCCGACAGCCTGCGGCACTTCACGATGAACACGCCGATCAAGGTCGCCACCGTGGTCGGCGGCCAGTCGATCAACCGCCAGATCGGCACGCTGGCCCGCGGCGTCGACATCCTTGTCGCCACGCCGGGCCGGCTGATCGACCTGATGGACCGCGGCGCGGTCGACCTGCGGCAGGCACGGCACCTGGTGCTGGACGAGGCCGACCAGATGCTCGACCTGGGCTTTATCCACGCGCTGCGGCGGATCGCGCCCGCGCTGGGCACGCCGCGGCAGACGATGCTGTTCTCGGCCACCATGCCCAAGCAGATGGAGGAGCTGAGCCGCGCCTACCTGACGAACCCGCGCAAGGTTCAGGTCTCGCCCCCCGGCAAGGCGGCGGACAAGATCACGCAATCGGTGCATTACCTCGAGAAGCCCGAGAAGCCGCGCAAGCTGCGCGAGATCCTCGACCGCGACCCGGACGCGCTGACGCTGGTCTTCGCGCGCACCAAGCATGGCGCGGAAAAGCTGATGAAGGGGCTGGTCGATGACGGCTACAACGCCGCCTCGATCCACGGCAACAAGAGCCAGGGGCAGCGCGACCGCGCGATCAAGGCCTTCCGCGAGGGGACGATCAACGTGTTGGTGGCGACCGATGTCGCCGCGCGCGGCATCGACATTCCGGGCGTGGCCTATGTGATCAACTACGAACTGCCGGACACGCCGGACAATTACGTTCACCGCATCGGCCGCACCGCGCGCGCGGGCCGCGAGGGCGAGGCGATTGCCTTCTGCTCGGCGGAGGAGGTCGACCTGCTGGTGCAGATCGAGAAGCTGATGAAGGTGGAGATCCCGGTTGCCGGCGGGACGCGGCCCAAGGCGGTGAAGATGGAGAAGCCCCGCCGCGGCGGCGGCGGCGGTGGGGCCGGTCGCGGGCGCGGCGCGCCCAAGGCACAGGGCAAGCCGCAGGGCGAGAAGCGGCCGGGCAACCCCGGCCAGAAGCGTCGCCGCCCGCGCCGTCGCGCGGCGTGACGCATGGGGTGGGCGCAACCGCCCACCCCATGCGTCAGCCGGTCCGGTCCTCGGCCCGGCTGTAGATCGCAAGGCCGATCAGGATGACCAGCCCGATGAGGCCGAAGAGCGCGCCGTAGGCCTCGGCCCCGGTGCGTGTGTCGGCCAGCGTGGCGAAGGTGGGGCCGGATGCGAATTGCATCACCCCCGCCCCGCCCATTCCGAACAGGTTGAGCAGCGTCACCCCCCGCCCCGTCAGGTGTGGGGGGCAGAAGCTGCGCCCGTGGCTGATGACGATGGGATAGGACGCCCCCAGCAGCCCGATCAGGGCGAACATGGCGATGGCCGCTGTCGCGCCCGTGGGGGGCATCGCCCAGAAGGCGAGGCAGAGGGCGGCGACGCCGAGGTTGCCGATCAGGATCGGCCATTTGCGGCTGCGAAACAGCCGGTCGGCGGGGCCGTAGGCGAAATTGCCCGCCACCATGGCAAGGCCCATGATGAGCGTGGCGGTGCCGAGTTGCGACAGCTCCGCGCCGAAGCGGTCGGCGAGGTAGGGGCTGATCCAGAGGCCGCGCAGGCCTGCGGCGGGGAAATAGCAGACGAACATCATCACGAGGATCGGCCAAAGCTGCGGCATCCGCAGCAGGTCGAGGAGCGAGCCGCGCGCCTCGCCCTGGGGCTTCTCCGGGTCGCGGACGAGGAGGGCCATGGCGATGGCGATGGCCGCCGTGAGCGCGGCGAAGCCGCCGACGGTGGCGCGCCAGCCGAAGCTGTCTATCAGGATGGCGAGCGGGGCCGCGGCAAGGATGTTGCCCAGCGAGGACAGGCCCACGGTGACGCCCGCCAGCGTGCCGAAGACGGCGGCCGAGAAGGTTCGGGCGAAGATGTAATAGGTCGACATCAGGATCGGTGCGCAGCCGATGCCGATGAGGATCATCGCCGCCGACAGCATGGCGGGGCTCTGCGCCGTGGCGAAGAGCGTGGCGCCCCCCGCGCCGCCGAGAAGGAACAGCGCCGACGCCGTGCGCCGCGGCCCGAGGTGGTCGAGCGCCCAGCCCACCGGCAGCTGCATCAGCGCGAAGGCCGCGAACCACAGCCCCGAGGCGCGGGCGAGATCGCCGGTGGTGGCCCCGATATCGCTGGCCAGCGCAGGGGCCAGCACCGCGAGGAAGGCGCGGTAGAACTGGCTGAGCATGTAGGCGGCGATCAGGAACGCGATCCCTGCGCGCATTTTGGTCCCTCCCCTCGTGCGGGCGGACCCTGCACCGCCGGCGGGGCCGCGACAAGCGGGCGCGGTTTCTGATGTTTTTTGTCGGGATTGTTGACAGGGGCGTCGGGATGCGATTGAAGGGCGGCAACCCAGCTGAGTAATTCAGTCAGGTATAACATGGCACAACCACGGAGCCTCCCATGACCCGCACGCTTGCCGCCCTTCTGGGCACCGCCATCGCCGCCTCGACGCTGACCGCGGCGCAGGCGCAGGAACTGAACCTCTATTCCTCGCGCCACTACGACACCGACGAGCGGCTCTATTCCGATTTCACCGAGGCGACCGGCATCACGATCAACCGGATCGAGGGCAACGCCGACGAGCTGATCGCGCGGATGCAGGCCGAGGGCGAGAACAGCCCGGCCGATGTCTTCCTGACCGTCGACACCGTGCGGCTGGCGCGCGCGACCGACATGGGGCTGCTGCAGCCGGTCGAGAGCGACGTGCTGGAGACGCGCGTTCCCGCCTACCTGCAGGATGACGGCAACCACTGGTTCGCCTTCTCGCAGCGGGCGCGGATCCTGTTCTACGACAAGACGGACGTGGAAAACCCGCCGCTGACCTACCAGGATCTTGCGAAGCCGGAATACGAGGGGATGGTCTGCATCCGGTCCTCGTCGAACGTCTACACGCAGAACATCACCGCCGCGCTGATCGCGCACCTCGGCGAAGAGGCCGTGGCCGACTGGGCCGAGGCGGTGGTGGGCAACTTCGCCCGCGACCCGCAGGGCGGCGACACCGACCAGCTGCGCGGCATCGCGTCCGGCGAGTGCGACATCGCGATGTCGAACACCTATTACTACGCGCGGATCATCCGCTCGGGCGACAGCCAGATCACGCCGGAGCAGCTGGCCAACATCGGCTGGGTGTTCCCGAACCAGAACGACATCGGCGCGCATATGAACGTGTCGGGCGGCGGCGTGGCGGCCCATGCGCCGAACCGCGACAACGCGGTGCTGTTCCTGGAGTACCTCGCGTCGGAGCAGGCGCAGGAGTATTTCTCGGCGGGCAACGACGAGTACCCGGCGGTTCCGGGCGTGGGCCTGTCGCCCTCGGTCGCGGCGCTGGGGATCTTCCGGCCGGACACGATCGACCTGAGCGACATCGCGGCGAACGTCGGTTCGGCGGTCGAGGTGCTGAACGAAGCCGGGTGGGAGTAAGCCTCACCGGTTCGGCTTGAGCAGGCAGGCGCCTCCGGGAGGGGGCGCCTGTTTGCGTTGGGGGGGTGCGAAAGGCGCAAAGCGGGAGTTCGCGGCATCAGCGGATGTTGACTCCGTCATAAAACGCCTAGCAGCAGCACAGCTTGTTGCAGCGTCAAGGAACAGAGATAGAAGCTGCGCATCACCAGAGGAATGGTCACTAGGCAACCAAATTGGACATGGAGCCCGACTTGAGGAGATTCTCAAACGAAAAGCGGTTGTACTGGGAGCGGAGGCTCCACGATCTTCTGCGACCTGTCCCAGCCTACGATGTGCTCGTTATGAGTTGGGCCATTGAGGCGATGCGTGATGGGCGAGAAGAAGCCGCACGTCGCCGTCTTGAGATACCAGGCAGCACAGGTGACTATCGAATTGGCGGCAAATTTTTTGTACCACCCTGGTCGATAGACGCCGTTCTTCGCGAACGACTCTCTCTTGGGCCTACGGAGAAAAGCACAAAATACCTCAACCTGAAATCCTGGAATGGTGTGGCCAAACTGTTAAATGTATATTCGGGGCTGTCAAATGCGGAAAGCGTCATGGATTACTCGCCAAGCAAAGTCTTGGCCGCGATGCCACGCTTGTTCTGGCCTCAATATGATTGGCAGCTTGGAACGTCGAACATGTTTCGCATTGGACGTGCGTGGCATGTTTACGCAACAGATGAAGGCAAAGCTGCCTTTTCCGCGAAGCACGGAATTGATCTGGAGCTTTTCTTGAAAGTTGGCTTCGGGATATATGCAGCAAGTGACGAGCAACCTGCGATACGGACAAACTCACTTGCGGCGCTTGGTGTTTCAAAAGCTCAGTTACATATAGTACGACAGATAATCGGTGACAAGCTCGAAGGACACTATGAATGGGCGAGAGCTACCGGCAATCCTGGCATCCCTCGCGACTTCCTTCGTAGTGTCACAAAAGAACGGCCCATTTTTGAAGTGTATGACTCGAAAGGGCGAGCTTATTGCGTTCCGTCACGGGCCAATCTCATGCTTCGCATCACGGACGGGCTCTACTA
>JAOARA010000475.1 GCA_025211115.1 Roseicyclus sp.
GTCCACGATGAGGGGCGATCCGACCAGCGGCAGCGCGAGCAACAGTCCCGCGAGGGCTGCACCAAGGCCGATCAGGACCTTGTCGAGCCGCGACACCGCGGCGAGGACATGGGTGTGGCTCATGGCAGATCTCCTGTCCGGCGTGCGTTGCGGCGCAGTCCGCGCGCGGCAAGCGCGGCCCGGACCGAGGCGTGCCAGCCGCCATGATCCGCCGCCCAGCTGCGCCCCAGGCGCCAGATCAGCGCCGCCACGAAGACCAGGTGCCCGGTCAGGAGCGACGCCTGGTTCGAGATCAGGCCGCCGAGGGCCTGGCTGACCCCGAGGATGATCCCGCCGACCAGGGTGCCCCAGATCGACCCGATCCCGCCGATCACCACCGCCTCGAAAGCGAAGATCAACTGGGCCGGCCCGGAATAGGGCGTGACCTGTCCGCGCATCGCAAGGAACACCCCGGCCAGCGCCGCAAGGGCCACCGCGATGGCCGCCGCCGCCCGATGTGCTCGGCGCGCATCGACGCCGCACATCTCGGCCGCCTCGGGATCGGCGGCGGTGGCGCGTATCGCGCGGCCGAGCCGGGTCTTCTTCAGCACCAGGTGCAGCGTGCCGATGACCAGCACGGCCGTCACGAAGATGATGACGGGCAATTGCCCGACGATGATGCCCCCCGGCAGGCTCCAGCCCGCCCAGGAGAGCGTGCCGATATCCGCCCCCAGCGACCGCGTGTTCGATCCCCAGATGCCGAACATCCCGTTCTGCAGCGCGGCCCCGAGGCCGATGGTCACCAGGATCGGCAACAGGAAACCGCCCCGCATCGCGCGTTCGAACAGCGTCTGGTGCATGAACCAGCCAAGCGCCGCCATCAGCGGCAGCATCACCAGCACCGCGGCGAGCACCGGAAGGCCCGCGCCCTGGATCAGCGCAAGCGTCAGAAGCGCGCCCAGAACGGCAAGATCCCCGTGGGCGAGGTTGATGAAGCGGACCACGCCGACCATCAGCGACAGGCCGACCGCGATGATCGCGTAATAGCCGCCCAGGAGCGTGCCCTGGACGAGGGCCTGAAAGAATGTGTCAAGCATGGCGCGCCTCGTCGTCATGGATGCCGAAATACGCGGCGGTGATCTGGGCCCGTGTGAAGTCGGCGGGCGGACCCTGCAATTCGGACCGGCCCTCGGCCATGCACAGGACCCTGTCCGCGAAGCCGAGCGCGCGGGTGAGATCCTGTTCGACAAGCACGATGCCCATTTCGCCGCTCGCCCGGATCGCGGAGAGCGACTGGTAAAGCCCCTCGATGGCGGCGGGCGACAGGCCCAGCGAGACTTCGTCGAGAAGGATCACGTCGGGATTGCTCAGCAGGGCGCGCCCGATGGCGACGGCCTGGCGCTGCCCGCCAGAAAGACGGCCCGCCGGCACATCCAGAAGCGGCTGCAGTTGCGGGAATGCGCCCAGCAGCCGGTCCATGTCCCAGCCGCCTGCGCGGCCGTTCTCGGCGGCCACGCGCAGGTTCTCGGCGACGGTCATGTCGGCAAAGAGCCTGCGCCCCTCGGGCGACATGGAGATGCCACTGCGCACCCTCTCGAAGCCGCGCTCGGCGGTGATGTCCCGGCCGGCAAGGGCGATGCGCCCCTCGGCCGGGACATGTGCGCCGGCCAGCGCGCGCATCAGCGTTGTCTTGCCGGCCCCGTTGGCGCCGATGATGCACAGCGTCTCGCCGCGCTCCAGCGTGAAGCCGATGCCGCGCACCGCCGTCAGCAGGCCGTGGCGGCAGGTCAGGTCGGTTACGCTCAGAAGGCTCATTCGGGATCGCTCCCCAGGTAGGCGCGGCGCACGGCGGGATCCTTCATCACCTCCTGCGGGTCGCCCTCGGCAAGGACGCGGCCCTCGGCCATGCAGACAAGGCGGGTCACCACCTTGAGCAGCGCTTGGAGGATGTGCTCGATCCAGACGATCGTGAGGCCGGCGGCCTTGAGGCTGTCGATCAGCGCGATGAGCTTCACGAGCTCGGCCTCGGTCAGTCCGCCGCCGATCTCGTCCAGCAAGATCACACGGGGCCGCGTTGCGATCGCGCGCGCCACCTCGAGCCGCTTGCGATCCAGAAGCCCGGTGGCCGCGGCGGGCAGGTTGGCCAGCGGCAGCAGGCCCGTGCGCGCCAGCACGTCGGCGGCCAGGTCGCGGGCCTCGGCTGGACCGGCGCCGCCGCCCGCTTGCGCGGCGACAAGCACGTTTTCGAAGACCGTCATGCCGAGGAACGGACGCGGCACCTGGTAGGTGCGCGCAAGCCCGAGCGCGTTGCGCGTCTCGGCGCTGGCATGCGTGATGGCCTGGCCGCCAAAGGAAATGCGCCCCTCGTTGACGGGAAATGTGCCCGCAAGTGCGCCGAACAGCGTGGTCTTGCCTGCACCGTTCGGGCCGACGACGCCGACGGCCTCGCCGTCGCGCACATGGAAGCTGACCGTGTCGAGCGCCCGGAGGCTGCCGAACCGCTTCACGAGCCTGTCGGCCGACAGGACAACCGCGCCGGGCGGGGTGTCGCGGTGCAGGTCACCCGTGCCGGGAGTGGGGTGCTGGGTCATGTGCCGGTCGTCATCCTTGCGAAGGGCTGGAACGGGACGCCGGGAAAGACGCCCCGTTCGCAGGTCATGCGGTCAGCCGCCGATCCGGTAGGGCTGCAGCTCCGCCGAAATCGGTACGTTCGGCGCAAGGGCATTGGCCGTGATCTTCAGGTCGAACGCGTAGGGACCGTCCTCGGCGCGCACCCATTGGCAATTGACCAGCGGCGTGGTGGCGATGCCGGGCATGGGCCCGTTTGCGAAATCGACCGTTCCCACCGCGGTTTCGGCCGTGAGGCTGCCCAGGGCGTCGGCGACGGCCGCCTTGTCCTTGGTGTTGCCCGATGCCACCAGCGCGGCCATCGTCACGTCGAGAACCGCGGCCTGCGCCCCGGCCTGCTGCGTCCATTGCTTGCCGATCGCCTCTTCGAAGCCCGTGGCGAGCTGGGCGCTGGTCAAGCCCGTCGCGGGAGAACGGGTCGGGAAATCGCGGTGCCAATAGGCCCCGGTGCACAGCCCGTAGCCCAAGGGGCCGAGCGCCTCCATCTCGGCGGCGAAGAGCCCGGCCTTGGCCATCTGCATGATCTTCACCTCCTGCGCGAGGCCAAGCTGCGCGGCCTGGCGCCAGAAGACGGGAAAGTCCGGCGGGAAGGGGAAGGCGTTGACGATATCGACGCCGTTCTGGCGGAAATAGTTGATCTGGTTCGAGAAATCCGACGACATGTTTTCATAGGGCCCCGCGTCGAAAATCTCGAAGCCGCGCGCCTCGAGGGCCGGGAACAGCCCCGCCCGGATCGCGTTGCCATCGGCATCGTTGGGCACGAGCATTCCGACCCTGCGGTTGGTCTCGATCTTGCCCCAGCCGTCTTCGTAGAGCGGGGCGAAATCGCCCGCACCGAAGCTGAAATGGAACGTCCAGTTGAAGGAGCGTTCGCCGGGCCGTCCACCGCGACCGAAGAAGAACGACTCCCACGGCGCGATCGAGGTGATCGACGGCACGCCGGCCGCCTCGCAGGCGTCTGCGACGGGGTTGGTGGTCTCGGGGGTGGAGGAGGCGATGACGATGTCGGGGGCCTGCCCGTTGATGAGTTCACGGGTCTCCTGGCTGGCGCGCACCGGGTCGGACTGGGTGTCGACGAGGATCACCTCGATCCCGTAGCTCCGGCCGCCGATGCTGACACCGCCCGCGTGGTTGGCCTTCAGCACCTCGCTCAGCCAGGGATCGGCCTCGCCGAAGATGCCCAGCGGCCCCGAGCGCGGGCCGACCCAGCCGATGCGGATCGTGTCGGCATGGGCATCGGCAGAGACCCGTGTCGACAAGGCTGGCGACAGGGCCGCGGCTCCGGCGAGCGCCGTGAACCGGCGACGGTTCAACTTTGGTCCAGACATTCTTTCTCTCCTCCTCGAAAGGGTCCGGACTATGATGGCCCGAACCGGTTCTCCCTTAGCTGCCGCCCCCGAGAGGGAACGTGACGTTCAGACGGAGTTGGTCGGCCGCGATGGTGTTGCGGCCGGCGATGCTCCTCGTGTAATCGGCATAGACCTCGATCGGGCCAAAGCGGCGCGCCACGGCAAGGCCAATGCCGGACTCCCGTGCGCGTTCAGCCGTGGCGCCGCTGTAGAACGTGCCGTTGTTGCGGTCGTCGGTGATCTGACGGCGTTCGTATCCGACGAGGCCGGCGCTCCAGCCGGACTCGCCAATCGCGCGCATCGCGGTCCAGTTCAGCAAGATCTGATCGCCGGACTGGTAATTGGTTTCGGGGTTTTCGAAGTGGTGGAAGTAATTCACATGCGCAGACAGGTTCCAGCCGTCACGCAGGTAGGAGTAGCCGAAATCCACCCCGACCGCAGGCGCACCACGGCCGCCGTTGACCGCGCCCTGCGCCGTCGAGAAGTCGCCGACCGGAAGGCTGAAGCTGATCCCGGCGCTTGCGAAAACGCCCGGCTGCAACATCCAGTGAACATTCAGCGGGCTGATCGTCAGGTCGGACAGGGACGTGTTGTCGCCGATGCTCGTGCCATTGAGGGTCAGGTCCAAGTCCTGGTAGGCCAGAATGGCCATGGCGCGATAGGTTCCGCCCAAGAGCTCCCAACCGGGTGTCCAGTGGATCTGCGCCGCCGTGACATTGATATCCAGCCCGACCGGTCCCTGGTTGCCCTCGGCATCAAAGGAATTGCCGCGGACAAGTGCCGTGCGGCTGGAGAAATACAGCCCCTCCACCGGAAAATTCGCGCCCACGGGCACCCCCATCGTGGCACCCGAGGGCATCACGTTCGGTGTGCCCGGTTCATGCGCAAGCGCGCTGCTTGCGGTCAGCAATCCGGCGCAGAGGCCGGCGGCAGCCGAAAGCCATTTCGTCGTTTTCATCACGTGTCCCTTCTCGTTCCTGGGTCTTCGATCTGCCTTGGATCGACAGACTTGGCCGGCCACCGCACCTTTTGATGCGGCGCATTCGGTTTCGGTTCGCATGGTCAGCTCTGCCCAGCCGCAGGGCGTCATTGCCCCGCGTCTGCCAGGCCGGCCGCAAAGTCGCGCAGCAGCGCGTTGAATTTTTCGGGGCGCTCGAGCTGCGGGGCATGACCGCAGTCCTCGAAGATCATCACCCGCGCGTCGGGCGCGAGATCGGCGCAGGCCTGCGACTGCTCGAAGGGAATGATCTTGTCCTGGCGGCCATGCACGAAGAGGATCGGGCAGGCGCAGGCGCGATACAGCCCGTGCATCTCTGCGAAAACCGGGCGGCGCACGCCCGCCAGCGACAGGGTGCTGCGCATGAAGTCCAGGAATGGCCCCTGCGCGCCGGGCTTGAAGACATTGCGCCGGATCACGGCCAGCAGCGCATCGTCCGGGCGGTGGCCGGGATGGAAGACGCCCGCGACCTGCATCTCGACGCCCTTGTCGCTTGGCTTGGTCAAAAGCCTGCCGACCACCGGCACGGCAAACAGCTTGAACGCCGCAAAGACCTTGGGGCCGGTGAAGGCGGGCGCGGCGAGCACGAGGCCGCGCACCCGTGCGGGGGCGATGGATTGCACCTTGAGCGAGACGGCACCGCCAAGGGAATTGCCGACAAGGATGGCGGAAGAGACCCCGAGCCTGTCCAGAAGCTCGAGCGCGAGCCGGGCCAGCCGCTCGACCGTCAGCGGGGCCGGATCGACGGACGACAGCCCATGCGACGGGTAATCCCACGCGATCAGGCGCGCCTCACCTGCCAGCGCCTCGACCTGGCGGTCCCAGAATTCCAGCGATTGCCCGACGCCCGAGGACAGCAGGAAAACCGGGCCGGGGCCGCCGCTGTCGCTGTAGCGGAGTGTGACACCATCGGAGGTGACCAGTGTGGCTGTCATTGTGCGTGTGCTCCTCTTGCCGGGCCGGCGTGGCGGTGGTCAGCCGATTTTCAGGATCGGCTTGATCGTCGTGCCCGCGTGGCTGTCGTGGATCGCCTGGTTGATGTCCTCGAAGGGGTAGAAGCGGACCAGCTTGTCGAAGGGGAACACGCCGTCCTTCCAGAGGGCGACCAGCCTGGGAATGAAGGTGTCGCCGTCGCTTTCGCCCTCGACGACGCCCATCAGCGTCTTGCCCGTCGACATGAAATCGGTGTTGTCGAGGCAGATCTCGGACCCCGGCATGGGGGCACCGAGGATGGCCACCTTGCCGCGCGGGGCGAGCGCGTCGGCCGCCTGCCGGATCACCGCGGGAAGGCCCGTCGTGTCCAGCGCGTAAGTCGCGCCGCCGCCCGTGATCTCCTTGATCCGGGCGACCACGTCCCCGGAGGCTGCGTTGATGCCATGGGTCGCGCCCAGTTCCCTGGCGAGCGCCAGGCGGTTGTCATGCATGTCGACCGCGATGATCGTGGCGGCCCCCTCGACCTTGGCCGCCATGATCGCCGACAGGCCGACCGAGCCCGTGCCGAAACAGACGAAGCTCTTGCCGCTCTGCACCTTGAGCGCGTTCATCACCGTGCCCGCGCCGGTCTGGATGCCGCAGGCAAGCGGTCCCATCAGCGCCAGCGCATCGCCGGTGGCGTCGACCTTGACCACGTTGCGTTCATGGGCGAGCGCATGGGTGGCCCAGGACGACTGGCCGAAAAAGTTGGAATGCACGCCATCCCCGCCCGCCTTCAGCGCGACGGTGCCGTCGGGCCGGGTGGCGAAGAAGTTGCGCGGGAAGAATTCGTAGCAATAGGCCATCGCGTCATCCGCACAGGACGGGCAGCTGCCGCAGGTGTTGAAGGTCATCACCACGCTGTCGCCGGGCTTGACCTTGGTCACCTTCGCGCCCACCGCCTCGACGATGCCCGCGCCCTCATGGCCCAGGACCACCGGCATCGGCGTGGGCAGGTTGCCGGACATCACCACGAGGTCGGTGTGGCACACGCCGCTGGCCACGACGCGGACAAGGATCTCGTCCTCGCGCGGTTGCTCGAGCGTGAGCGCCTCGATGGTCAGGTCTGCATTGGCGGTGCGGGCGACGGCCGCCGTGATCGAAATGGTCATGGATGGGACTCCGCGAAGACAGAAGGGGGGTGGCTGCCGCCCATGACCGATGGGCGACAGTCCCGTGACGGCTTGGCCCGGCAGGGTGCCGGGCGCGGCCCTGATCGGCTCAGAACGGGTAGGGGGTGGCTGCGGGTTTGGTGGTCACCCAGACATACTGGGTGAATTCCTCCCAGATCGCGGGGCCGGAGATGCGGCTGCCATTGCCCGACCGGCCCCGACCGCCGAAAGGCGCGATGGGAGATGCGGTCACGGTCTGGTCGTTGATGTGCAGGTGACCGACCTTCAGGCGCATGCCGAGCGCCTTGGCGCGCGCGACATCCGAGCCGATGACCGAGCCGACAAGGCCGAAATCGCTCATGTTCGCCAGCTCCACCGCCTGCGCCTCGGCGGTGTAGGCGACGACGACGGCGACCGGGCCGAAGATCTCTTCCTCGAAGGCGCGCATACCGGGCGTCACGCCCGACAGAACGGTGGCGGGGAACATCGTGCCCTTGGCCTTGCCGCCGACATGCAGCGTCGCGCCCTTGGCGACCGCGTCCTCGACGATGGCTTCGATGCGCGCGGCCTCGGCCTCGACGATCAGCGGCCCGAGGGCGCATGCATCCACCGCGGGATCGCCCACGGGCAGGTGGTGGGCCTTGGTGGCCAGCATCTCGGCCAGCATGGCGGCCTTGGCGACCGGGGCGAGGATCAGGCCCGTCGCCATGCAGATCTGCCCCTGGTGCAGCCACGTGCCCCAGGCGGCGTTCGATGCGGCGATGTCGAGGTCGGCATCGTCCATCACGATCAACGCGTTCTTGCCGCCCAGTTCCAGCTGCACCTTCTTGAGGTTGCGGCCGCAGGCCTCGCCGACCTTGGAGCCGACCTCGGGCGAGCCGGTGAAGGACACCATGGCGATGTTGGGATCGCTGCACATGGCGGCCCCCACCTCGGCGCCGCCGGGCACGATATGCAGCAGGCCCGCAGGCAGGCCCGCCTCCTCGAAGGCGCGCGCGATCATCACGCCGCCCGAAATCGGCGTGCGTGGATCTGGCTTGTGGACCACGGCATTGCCGGTGGCCAGCGCCGCCGCGATGGCGCGGACCGACAGGATCAGCGGGAAGTTGAAGGGCGAGATCACGCCGACGACGCCATGGGCGACGCGGATCAGCTGTTCCTCGGCCTCGCGGCCGTCGACCGACTTGAGGGCGAGGACGCGTGGCTCGAGCGCGGCTTCGGCGGCGGCGCGCAGGAAGCCCGCGCTGTGCTCGATCTCGATCCCGGCCTTGGGCGGGATCGACCCGCTTTCGCGGATGATCCAGGGGATCAGTTCATCGGCGTTGGCCTGCAGGATGTCCGCGGTGCGGTTGAGGATCGCCGCCCGCTCTTCGGGCGCGGTGTCTTCCCAGGCCGGTTGCGCAGCGGCCGCGATGGCGGCGGCGCGGGCAAGATCCGGGGCGGTTGCGCGGCCGACCGTGCCCACCAGCGCGCCGTCGGCAGGGGCGGTCACGGCTTCGGTTCCGCCGGTCCCGTCGGTCCAGCCATCGATGTAGACTTTCCCCGTCCAGACGCTCTGGTCCAGGAATTCTGCAAGACTTCCGTCCATGGTATTCCTCCCTGTCGCGCGTTGTCCTCTTCCCGCAACGCGGCCGACCGGAAC
>JAOARA010000054.1 GCA_025211115.1 Roseicyclus sp.
AGGGACACCTGCTCGCCGTAGATGCGGGCGGTGCCCTGGAGGCCCGAACGCAGCATCGGATGCGAGCCGGTCAGATCCGCAAGGATACGGTAGGAGGCAAGGCCTTCGGGCCCCGGCGTCGGGATGTAGGACATGACGTCGACGGTGCCCTCGATCGCCGCGCCCGGATCCACGTTCAGAAACAGCCGGATCGGCGCGTGCGGATCGAGGGCGATGGCGTCAGCCACCGGGAGCCAGATTTCCACCTGCACCCGAGACGGGTCCGCGACCTCCAGAAGCCGTTCCCCGATCGTGATCGGCCGCCCGATCATTTCGCTGCGGTTCTGGAAGATCACGACGCCCGAGGTCGGGGCTACCACGGTCAGGCGGGTTTGCTGCTGCTCCAGCAATCCGACTTCCGAGCGTCGGAGATCCAGTTGCCCCTGCAACACCGGAACCCGCAACCGTGCTTCGGGATCCGACAGCGCCAGCTGCCGTGCCTGCTGCAGTTCGGTTTCGGCCGCAACCGCGGCGAGACGGGCAGCCTCGAGCTGGCTCAGAATGCGCCGCCCATCGAAGCGCACCAACGGCGCACCGGCGACGACCGCCTCGTTGGGTGCCACGAGGACATCCTCGATGACCGCATCGATCGGCGAGCGCAGGATCGCCGCGTCACGCGCCACGACCTGCGCCGGGGCCAGGACGGTGATCGGCACCTCGACGAAGCCGAGCGCCGCCGCAGCCAGCATGGCGGACAGGGCCGCCCACCGTTTCCAGGTGGATCGCAAGTCCCGTCGCGTGGTCCGCCGCCCGCGCACCGACGCTTCCCAGGCATGGCCGTAGGCATCGGACAAGACACCGAGCAGGCGAAGCTCGGGGGCCGTTGCGGGCGTCTCCCGGCCGAACGCCAGCATCCCCAGGTCAAGGCCGCGGTTGCCCAGGGGGATCAAGACCAGGTGCGGCGGCAGCCAGTCTTGCCATTCCGCCGCAAGCTTCTCCGGCACATCGGCGGCCGTGATCGTCCGGCAGGATCGGTCCGGGAGCGCATCGAGATGGCGCAAAAGGGCTTTCGCCCAGACCGCGAAGGCCGCGTCCTCGTCCGCCTCGGCAAGGCCGGACACGGCGAAATGGTGCCGCCCGCGCCGCAACCGCCCCCAGAACATCGCCTGTCGAAAATCGAACAGGCGGAAACTGTCGTTCACCATCACGAAACCGAGTTCGACGCTCGACTGCGCGTTGCGCGCCCGACGCTCCAGGTCGAGGAGCGTCGCCATGTTCTCGGCGAACCGCGCCGAGGTCTCCGGGGGGGGCCGTTGGTCGGTCCTGTTCCGGGCCGTGGCGCTCATCAGGGGCGCGCCGCCGGGGTCTCGAACCGCGCGATACCGCTCATCCCCGAGCGCAGGACAAGGCCCGGATCGTCCGGCAGGAGCCTTCCGTAGACCGACACGCTTTGCGTGACGGGGTCGATCGCGGGGGAAATCCGTTCCACCTCGCCCGTCAGAGGCCGGGAAATCTCGGCCAGCATGATCTCGAAGCGTGCGCCCTCGTGCAACCAGGACAGCATGTGCGAGGGCACAAAGGTTTCCGCCTCGATGGTCGACAGGTCGATGATCTCGATCAGGGGTTGACCCGGACTGACATGTTCATGGGCATTGATCCGCGTGGCCACGACCGCACCCGAGAACGGCGCGGTGACACGGCACCGGTCGATCTCGGCATCGGCAAGGCGCAGTTCCGCCTCCGCGGCGTCAAGCTCGAACCGTGCGGTCGCCAGCTCCAACCCCGAGGTCGCCCCGCTGCGGCTGAGCTGCTCGAGGGTCTCGAGACGCCGCATACCGCGGTTGCGGACCGCCTCCGTCCGCGCGCGCCGCGCTTCGTAAAGGCTGCAATCCATCGCAACGAGCAGATCCCCCTCCGAGAAGATTTCGCCCTCGCGGTAAGCGACCTCCTGCACCCGTGCCGATATCTCGGCCGAGAGCGTGGCACTTCGACTGGCGACAAGCCGCACCGAGACGTCCTCGGCAAGGGCCGCAGCGGGAACACAGGACATGGCCAGCGCCAACGCATGTCCCGACAGCGCCAATCGCGGGCCGTGCCGGCGCACCCGCGCGAGGATCGGGGGGCGTGCGGTCCAGGGTTTGCCCATCTCTCCCTCAGCCCTCGGTTGCTTCGGCCATCTGCAGCGCCGGTTCAGACTCGAACTCAGGCACCGGGAGGTCGATCCGATTGTTCCACCACTCCTCCTGAACCGCGCGGATCGCGCCTGTCAGGGCTTCGAGGTCGCCTGACGAAAGCTCGGCCGGGGCCGGGTCCAGCCCCAGCGCCACGAAGACCGATGCATGGGCATTCATGAGCGCGGAATGCGCGCGCACCAGGCGCAGTTCGCTGGCCAGTGCCACGGTCGCGGCCCGGATCCGCTCGAGATCGGATGCGGCATCTGCGCTGACCCGGTCGAGCGTGACCCGGTAGAGGCGCTGGTCGACCTCGTTCCGGCTCCGCGCATGAGCGAGCAGCCTCTGGTTCCGCTCGAACTCGAGGACCGCGAGGTTCACTTGCGACACGATTGCCATCGACACCGCCAGCTGCCGCGCTTCGGCCAGTTCCACGCGGCGCTGCCCCAGCTGCGCCACCGATGGCCGCGCGGCCAGTCCGATGAGTTCGCCGCTCACACGCAACCCAAGCTCGGCCCAGTTCTGATGGAACAGGTAGGAATTGGAGTCGCCCGACAGCGTGGCGAACGGATTGAACGACGGCAGGAACCGCAACAGGGCTTGACGTGCTTCGGTCTGGGCCAGCCGGATATTGTAGGCCTGCTCGCGCGCCTCGGGTCTGTTCACCAGCGCGATCAGCTCGAGACGGTCGGCGCTGTCGGTGATGCGCGGTGTGCGCGCAAGATAGCCGGAGGGGGCCGCCAGCTGCAGGGCCGTGTTCGGGGGCAGGCCCATCAACTGGGCCAGGCGAACCTGCGATGTCCGCATATCCTCGGACACGGTTTCCAGCTGCTCGATCAAGGCAAGCAGTTCGCTCTGGTGCGAGAGGGCCTCCTCGAGGGGAACGGCCCCCGTCCGCTCGAGCTCCCGATACCGTGCCAGCGCACTGCGCGCTTCGCGCAGCGTTGCCTGAACGCGCGGCAAAAGGTTCTGCGCGGCGACCGCCTGCCAGTAGGCCGCGCTGACCTCCTGAAAGACGTTGGATGTCGCGCGGCGCCGGCGTTCGGCGGCCACCAGCACCTGGTCGGCCTGTTGCCGCGCAAGGTAATACCCGGTGCCGAAGTCCAGCACGTTCCACGACAGCGTCAGGTCGCCGGCGCTGCGGCTGCGATCCTGACCGATGGAGCCACCCGAAACGAGGCCGGTATCAAGGCTGAGGCTGGTGGAAATCGCATCCCGGTCCCGATGGAAATACCCGGCCTCAAGCGACAGGCGCGGCAGCATCTCGTAGCGCACCGAGCGCAGCTGCGCGAGCTGCGTCACCTCCTCCAGCGATGCCACACGGCTGTCGAGGTTGTAGAGCATCGCCCGTGCCACGACCGCTTCGAGCGACAGCGGTCCGTCGATCGGCTCCTGGTCCGCGAACATGGCGCCCCTCGCGGCCACGGCACCGGACAACAGCTCGTCACGGGTCAGAGGCGAGGGCGTGACCGCGCAGCCCGCAAGCAGGATCGCCAATGCGGACAGACCGACCCTGTGTCTCCCGCGCGAAAAGGCGGAGCCGTCTTGCCAACAGCGGGGGCGGTGAACGTTCGTGTTTTTCGTCATTTTCATTATCACTTCTGCTTTTCGCTGCTCGGATCACTCAGACGGAAGCCGGAGCAAATCCGACGGTGCCGACATGGCCGCAAGTGTTGCGCTGAAGCCCGACGTCGGGGTTGTGGCCCCGGTCGCCTTCTGCTCGGACAGGGCGGTCACGACATCCAGCATCTCGGCCAGACCCTCGTCGACGCGGCGCGTCTCGGATGCCGATGCGGTGGCGGTGCCGCTGTCCAAGATCAGTGCGCCGCGCGACTGGTCGCTCCCGATCCTGACCGTGATGACGCCCTCGCGGCCTGCCGCGTCTCGCACCGTGACGCGGATGTCGATCACACCCGAGACCTCGGCGGGGGCCGTGACGCCAAGGTGCCCCGTGGCCGGGTCGATCTCGATCCAAGCGGGCAACGGCCCGCCGTCCGCCATCCGGGCCTGGTAGACGCGGCCGTCCTCGGACAGCACGCCGTCGAAGTGCCGATCCAGGGCCTCGATGCGTGTTTCGCCCGCAGCCGCATCCACTGTGATCGTGGCGTCACGCGTGTCAGGCACTGACACCTCGGCGACAGGCATCGGCTCATGCGCGCCCAAGACATCGCGGCCTGTCTCGGGCAGGTCTTCCTCGGCCCATGGCGGATCGAGCGGATCGCGCCAGTAGGTGCCCGTGGTGGCAAACCCGTCCGCGATGCCCAGCCTGGACGCCTCGCTGATATAGGTCACATAGGCAGGAGGCGGCCCCGGTGGGCGCAGATCCGGGCCGATCCGGTGCTGGATCGGCTCCAGCTCGCCCTGCACGCCCGCCGAAGCCTGCACCGGCAGGGCCCGCTCCATGCGCACCGGAACACCGGGATCGAACACGCGCCCCACGGTCGGGTCATTGTCGCCGAAGGCGTTGTCGGTGATGATCAGTTCGATCCCGACAATGCGGCCATCCTCGATGACGAAAGCTGCACCGTCACCGACGGGGTTTCCATCCGCATCCGTCTTGCGGGTGAAATCGAGCCAACCGGGTTCGCGGATCGCCCTGCCCTCGAGATCGCGCAGGGGCTCCGATCCGGCGGCGTCGATCGCCTCCTGCGAGACATACTTGAGATAGGCGTTCAGATCGCCTTCGAGCAGGCCTGCGTTCTCGACATCGATGTAGACGCGGACCTGCACGCCACTGCGCGTCGGGTCCACATCCATCGCGGCGAACTCGGCGGCCTCCGTGTCCGAGAGGCGCGCGGGCTCGATCGCGAAGCGGATCGGATCCCACGTGACCTCCAGATCACGTGCGCCGACATCCGATGCCCGCGGCACAGGCATACCGCCGCCGGTGGCATCGTCGTAGGCCAGAACTTCGACCGCGGCCAACTGGGCATTCGCGTCGACAGCGCCCCCTTCGGCACCGGACACGACCGAGACCGAGACGATGGGCTGCACACGGGCAAGGTTGCCCTCCATTCCGGCGAGGAAGTCCTCGCGCGTGATCCATGCCAGCGTGCCGACGGCGTTCTGCTCCGCATCGGGAACCCCGTCGCCGTTCAGATCGCCCAGGCCCCCCTTGCCTTGCGATGCGGACAGCGTCGCCAGGGCTTCTTCCACGTTGGGGGCGATGCCGTCCTTGTCGAAATCATCGTCCAGATCAGCCGTGTCCGTGACCGGCGACGGTATTCCGGACAGGATCACGGGATCGGCATCCGGGTATGTGACGCCCGTCCCGTCGTCATGGATCGTGGCCAGCCCTTCGGACGAAAGGCTGAGCTGGTTCAGGTCGCCGAGCACCCTCAGCCCGAACGTCTCGGGGCCTTCGCGGTCGGCATCCTGTTCGGCATCGGTCGCCACCCGCACAAGGACCGTTCCGCTTTCGGGCACGCTGACGCCGACATCCGGATCATACGCCAGCCATGCCGATCCGGCCCAGACCTGCACCGCGGGATCGCCCCCCAGGTCGGCCGAGCCCGGATCGGACCCTTGCACGACCGTGAACCGCAGGTTCTGACCGGGGGTCCCGGACACCGTGAACACCGCCCAGGACGACCCCTCGTTCACCTTGATCGAGTTGACCTTGAGACCCCGGTCATCATCGAGAACCGGATTGGACACCCAGGCCCCGCTGTCGTTGAACCGCGCACCGGTCCCGAAGTCCCCGATGACCCCGTCGCCGCGGACCGTTTGCGCCACGCCCTCCGCCTCGTAGGTCGCGGCAAGGAGAAACGTGTGCACTTCCTTGTAGATCTCGTCATTGATGAGCGGCACACGGACGAGCAGGACTGTGCCACCATCGGGAACCGTGACCTGCTGGCCCGCGGCATAGGGATCCCAGGTCAAGCCGTTGAAGATCTGCAGCCCCCAATCCTCGGGCCCGGACGCTCCGGGCCGGCCGTAGTCAATGCCCAGTCGCGCATCCTGCTCGGTCGGCGTCTCTCCGTCGCGCGGACCATCCTCGAGGGACAGGCTGAAGACCTGGCTACCCTGCGCCGAAACACGGAACACGGCGTATGGGGACGCCTCGTTGACGAACACGTCCTCCACGCTCAGCGCCCGGTCGTCGTCCTTGACCGCCGCGCTGTCCTCGGTGCCGTCCGCGCCGAAGATCGCCCCCGTCCCGTCGTCGACGATCGTCCCCGTGCCCGTCGCCGCCTGGCCGCCGACCGGCGTCGCCGTCAGCGTGAAGGTCTCGGGCCCCTCGTAGACCGTGTCGGCCTCGGTGGCGATGTCCACCCGCACCAGCACCGTCCCGCCGGCCGGAACCGGCGGGCGGTCTCCCGTGCTGCCGGTCCAGCTGTAGCTGGTCCAGGTCGTGCCGCCATCCGTCGAATAGGCGAGGCCGAACGCCCCGATGGTCGCATCCGTATCCGTCGTGGCCGCCGTGGTGCCGAGCGCCAGGTCCAGAAC
>JAOARA010000476.1 GCA_025211115.1 Roseicyclus sp.
GATCACGGCCCCGGTGGCAAAGGCGAACTCGCCGCGGGCGAGCGGCAGGATGGTTTGCGCGATGTCAGCGGGCGTGCCCCAGCGGCGGGCGGGCACAAGGCCCTCGGCTATCGCCGCGTCGTAGCGGTCGGCCACGGGGGCGGTCATCGGCGTTTCGATGATGCCGGGGCGGATGTCGTAGACGCCGATGCCCTCGGGCGCGAGACGGGCGGCGAAAGCCTGCGCCATCATCGCGGCCCCGGCCTTGGAAATGCAGTATTCCGCGCGGGCGGGCGAGACCATGGTCGCGCTGACCGAGGTGATGAAACTGATCGAGCGATAGGGATCGGGCGGCAGCTGCAGCATCCGGCGCGCCACTTCTTGTGCAAGAAAGAACGCACCGCGCAGGTTCACGTCGATGCAACGGTCGAAGCTGCCGGCCGACATCTCGAGCAGGTCGCCGCGTTGCATCGCGGGAACGCCCGCGTTGGAGATCAGCGTGGTGACGGGGCCTGTCGCATCCAGCAACGCGGGGATGCCGGACAGGTCGGACAGATCGTGCCGGTGATAGGTCGCGCCGGGCATCGCGGCCAACGCGGCCTGCACGGCAGGGGCCTCGGGCGGCTGTTCGGCGGCCAGCGCCTCCTCCCAGCCCGCACCGTGCAGCGCCTGCGCGATGCCAAGGCCGATGCCCTGCTGGCCGCCTGTAATGAGCGCGCGGTTCATGCCACCTCCTGCGCGATGCGGTCGGCCTGCCTCAGCGCCAGCGCCGCGATGGTGAGCGATGGGTTCACCGCCGCCGAAGTCGGCAGAAGCGAGGCGTCGCAGATCCAGAGATTGGGGTGATCGTGGCTGCGCCCGAACGGGTCGGTGACGCTTTGCGCCGGATCGTCACCCAGCCGCGCCGTCCCGCATTGATGCGACGGCGTGGAGCGGTCGAAGGCTTTCGACAAGAGCACAGGGAACCCCGCCCGGCGCAGCGCGCCTTTCAGTTTGGCGACAAGCGCCAGATGCGCCGCCCAGTTGGAGCGGCGCCAGTCCAGCACGATGTCGTCGCCCTTCAGCGTCACCCGGCTGTCCGGCTGCGGCAGATCCTCGGACATGACGTAGAAGTCGATGGCGCGGTCCGCGATCAGCCTTGCCACCGGCCCCGGCAGCCCCGTTTGCGCGGCAAGGATCGGGGCCGAGACACGGCCAAGCAGCTGGATGTTGCCGAGCGGTTCGCCCTGCGGCCCGCCGGTCAGGTACCAATCGTTCAGCATCAGGGTTTTCTGGTAGACCGACCCGTTCCGCCGGGGGGACAACGCCAGCAAAGCGGAGGCGTTGTGGTTCATGAAATTCCGCCCCACCTGGTCGGAGCGGTTGGCAAGGCCCCTCGGGCGCGCCTCATCCGCAGAGCGAAGCAGCAGCGCGGCGGTGTGAACCGCCCCGGCCGCCAGCACGATGCGGGGCGCAGTCATGCGGCCGGCACTGGTCATCACTCCGGTCACCCGGTCGCCCTCGGCCTCGAGCCGCTGGACGGTCACGCCGGTCTGCAGGCGCACGTTGGGGTGCTGCAAGGCCAGCGTCAGCGCGGCGGTTTCGGCATCCAGTTTTCCGCCCGTGGTGTCCGGGAAGGCATCCCAGGGCGTCGCCGCGCGGGCGAGCCAGCGGTCGATATCCACGGCCAGCGGCAAGGGCGCGGGATGCAGGCCCGCGGCGCGCAAGCGTTGCTCCAGATCGGCGATGGCGGGTTCGTGCGGGACGGGGGGAAAGGGATAGTTCGCCGCGCGCGGCGGGTCGGTCGGGTCGATGCCGCCCTGCCCGCGGACCTGGTAAAGCGCCTCGGCGCGGTCATACCAGGGCGCGAGCGTATCGTAGGGAAAGGGCCAGCCGGGGGTGGTGCCGCCGATATGGCGGATGGGGGCGAAATCGGCCTCGCGGTAGCGGATCATCACCGCGCCGTAGAACTTGGAATTGCCGCCGACGAAGGCGTAATTGCCGGGGTTGAAGCGCATGCCCTCGGGCGTCAGCCAGGTCTCGGCGGGGCGGAAATGGCCCTGCGCGAAAATCGCGGCCGGGTCGCGCGCCTGCGGGCAATCCTCCAGCCGCTCGCCCCGCTCGAGGATCAGGATGCGCAGGCCCGTCGGCGCCAGCCCCGCGGCCAGCGTCGCGCCCCCCATGCCGGAGCCGACGATGATGATATCGGCGTCGCTCATCCGATCCTCCCTCGGCGGAACCATACCTATTGGATCGTTCCAAATCCAGCCTGAAAAGAAACCCGCGCCCCCATGAACCGCGGGTTCCGATCTTAACCGATCCGTTCTTCCGTCTTCGGGTCGAAGAGCACGGCCTTGTCCATGTTCACCGCGAACTCGAAGGGCTGGCCGGCATGGACATCGGCATCGGCCCGCATCCGCGCGATGCAATCCTTGCCCGACAGCGTCATGGTGACGAAGGTATCGGCCCCCGCGGGCTCGGTCACGGTCACGCCGTTCGTCAGCCCCTGGATGTTGCGGGCGTTGCGGTCGGCGCCCTCGGGGTCGGTGATCGCCTCGGGGCGGATGCCGAGCATCACCCGGCTGCCCTTGTAGGCCTGGTAGGCCGCGGGGGCGTTCTCGATCCGCAGGGCAATCTCCTGCCCCTCGGAACCGGTCAGCACCGCGTGCAGCGCGCCGTTCCGATCCTCCAGCTTCGCGGGCAGGACGTTCATCGCCGGGCTGCCCATGAAGGTCGCCACGAAGAGATTGGCCGGGTTGTCGTAGATCTCTTTCGGCGTGCCAAGCTGCTGGACATAGCCGTCATACATCACCGCGATCCGGGTCGAGAGGGTCATCGCCTCGATCTGGTCGTGGGTGACATAGACGATGGTGGTGCCAAGCCGCTGGTGCAGCTTCTTGATCTCGGTCCGCATGTCGACGCGCAGCTTCGCGTCGAGGTTCGAGAGCGGCTCGTCGAAGAGGA
>JAOARA010000055.1 GCA_025211115.1 Roseicyclus sp.
ATCATGGTGAACATCGCGGCCATGCCGCGGTTCTCCTCGCCGATCAGCCAGCCGGTCGCGCCGTCATACTGCATCACGCAGGTCGGGCTGCCATGCAGCCCCAGCTTGTGCTCGAGGCTGACGACCTTGAGGCTGTTGGCCACGCCCGGCGTGCCATCCGCCTCCGGGATCAGCTTGGGCACAAGGAAAAGCGATATCCCCTTCGTCCCCTTCGGCGCATCCGGCAGCCGTGCCAGCACAAGGTGGACGACATTCCCGGTAAAGTCGTTATCCCCCCAGGAAATATAGATCTTCTGCCCCGTGATCCGGTAGGTGCCGTCGCCCGCGGGCTCCGCCCTCGTGCTGAGCGCGCCCACGTCCGACCCGGCCTGCGGCTCGGTCAGGTTCATCGTCCCGCACCATTCCCCGCTGGTCAGCCTGGGCAGGTAAAGCGCCTTGATCTCGTCGGTCGCGTGGTTCTCCAGCGCCTCGATCTGGCCTTGCGTCATCAACGGGTTCATCTGCAACGCAAGGCAGGCCGCCCCCGCCATGTCGTTCACGCAGGTCGTCACCGTCTGCGGCAGGCCAAGCCCGCCATACTCCGGATCGGCGGAGACCGCCGTCATCCCCGCCTCGGCCATCGCGCGATACCCCTCGGCATAGCCGGGCGAGGTCCGCACCACCCCGTTCTCCAGCCGCGCGGGCGTGATGTCGCCCGCCCGGTTGAGCGGTGCCAGCACCTCCTCGCAGATGCGCCCCGCCTCGGTCAGCAGCGCATGGACCATGTCCGGCGTCGCCTCGGCATGGGCCTTGGTCGCGGTGACGCGGTCATAACCGACCACATGGCTCAACAGGAACTCGAACTCTGCAACAGGTGCGCGATAGGGCATGGCACGTCTCCCCCCGTGTCTGCATGTCGTGTCTGCGTGGCCCTGTCATTGCACGGGCGCGCGCTCCGCGCTACCCACGCCGGGCCGGTCAGCCCGAGCTAGGGCCGCCCGCGCCGCCCGATCAACCGAAACGTCACGTCAGAGCGATGCCAGCCCCCGAGATCCTGCCAGACACGCCCGAGGGGCACGCCGCCGCCGCCGCCCTCCTCCGGGCGGGCCGCCTCGTGGCCCTGCCGACCGAAACGGTCTACGGGCTGGCCGCCGACGCCACCGCGCCCGAGGCCGTCGCCGCGATCTATGCCGCCAAGGGGCGGCCGTCACACAACCCGCTCATCGTCCATGTCCCCGACCTCGCCGCAGCGCAAACCCTCGCCACCCTCCCGGCTCAGGCCGAGGCGCTGGCCCGCGCCTTCTGGCCCGGACCCCTCCCGCTGGTGCTGCCGCTGTCACCCGGCCCCGGGCTTGCCCCCGCCGTCACCGCGGGCCTGCCGACCGTGGCGATCCGCGTGCCCGCGCATCCGGCGATGCAGGCCGTCCTGCGCAGCCTGCAGGGCCCCGTCGCCGCCCCCTCGGCCAACCCCTCGGGCCGGATCAGCGCCACCACCCCCGCCCATGTCCGCGACGGCCTCGGCGACCGCGTCGCCGCGATCCTCGACGCGGGGCCCTGCACGGTCGGCGTCGAATCCACCATCCTCGCCCCCGGCGAGAGCGCCACCCGCCTCCTGCGCGAAGGCGGCCTCCCGCGCGAGGCGATCGAACCGATCACCGGCCCGCTCATCGCCGACACCACCCCCGGCGCACGGCTCGAGGCCCCCGGCCAGCTCGCCAGCCACTACGCGCCGCGCGCGCCCCTGCACATCGGCGGCACGCCGCACCCCGGTGAGATCACCATCGGCTTCGGTGCCACGCAGGGCGACCTCACCCTCTCGCCCACCGGCGACCTCCAAGAGGCCGCCACCAATCTCTTCGCCATCCTCCACCGGGCCGACGCCCTCGCGGCGCAACGCAACGCCCCCGCCATCCGCGTCGCCGCGATCCCCGAAACCGGCCTCGGCCGCGCCATCAACGACCGCCTCCGCCGCGCCGCCGCCCCCCGCGGCTGACGCGCCGCACGCCACCCCTTCTCCGTTTCGAAAATATCCCGGGGGAATCCCGAAGGGTCGCCAGTGTTGCGCCATTGGTCCGAGCGACAATGGCGACGGGCAGAGCCCCCCGAATTTTCGCACGAAAATTCGCAACCCCATCAGAATTTTCGTACGAAAATTCGCATCCGCGCCGCGCCAGCGGCGCGCGGGTCGCCTGCGCAAGCAGGCGAAACCCGGACCGCACCGAGAACCCCCCGCTGGTCCTCGAAAGACGGCAGGGGGCGGGGCGCGACCGCCTTAGCGCCCCATCTCCGAGCGCAGCTGCTGGCGCAGCACGTCGATCGGCACGGTCTGGCCGTCGCGGCGGAAATGCCAGTAGGTCCAGCCGTTGCAGGAGGGCGCGCCCTCCAGCTTGGCCCCGACCTGGTGGATCGAGCCCTTCACGTCATCGGCGATCAGCGTGCCGTCGACCCGCACCTTCGCCAGCTGCCCGCGCGCGTTCACCAGCATCTCGCCGGGGCGCAGCATCCCCCGCTCCACCAGCTGCCCGAAGGGCACCCGCGGCTCTGCCCGTTTCGAGGTCGCCACCTCGAGCGCGCCGCGATCCAGCCGCCGCACGCGGGCCAGCCGCGCCTCGGCCACCGCGCGATAGCTTTCCTCGCGCTCGATCCCGATCCAGTCGCGCCCGAGCATCTTGGCCACGGCCCCGGTCGTTCCCGTTCCGAAGAACGGGTCCAGCACCACGTCGCCGGGGTTCGTCGAGCCCACCAGCAGCCGGTGCAGCAGCGCCTCGGGCTTCTGCGTCGGATGCGCCTTGTCGCCCTTTTCGTCCTTCAGCCGCTCGCCGCCGTTGCAGATCGGCAGGACCCAGTCCGAGCGCATCTGCACACCCTCGTTCAGCGCCTTCAGCGCCTCGTAGTTGAAGGTGTATTTCGCCCCCTCCGACTTCGAGGCCCAGATCATCGTCTCATGCGCATTGGTCAGCCGCTTGCCGCGGAAATTCGGCATCGGGTTCGACTTGCGCCAGATCACGTCGTTCAGGATCCAGTAGCCCTGGTTCTGCAACTCCGCGCCGACGCGGAAGATGTTGTGATAGCTGCCGATCACCCAGATCGCCCCGTCGGGCTTCAGCAGGCGCCGCGCCTCGGCCAGCCAGGCCCTGGTGAAGGCGTCATAGGCCTTGAAACTGTCGAACTGGTCCCAATGGTCGTCGCAGGCATCCACCAGGCTGTTGTTCGGCCGGTGCAGGCTGCCCTTGAGCTGCAGGTTATAGGGCGGATCGGCAAAGATCAGGTCCACCGACGCCTCGGGAAGCCCGCGCATCACCTCGATGCAATCACCGGCCAGAATCGTATTGAGCGGCAGCGCCTGCGCCGCCTTCACTTTGGTCTTGGTTGTCACGTCTGCCTCGCTTTCGCCTCTGGCCCTACGCCTCTTGCGGGCGCTCCCAGATGGCGGGCACCTTTGCCCAAAACCGATTCGCCGTCAATTTATTTATTGGAATCAAGGTGTTGAAGCGAATCGGATAGCAAGATGTTGTGGACCGGGCGAAACGACCGTCTATGGTGGGGGGTGACCCCCAGATGTTGTAGCGCGGCCCTGTGCGACGCCGTGGGGTAGCCTGCGTTGACCTCCCAGCCATAGCCGGGGAACTCGGCGGCGAGCTGCACCATCACCCGGTCGCGCGCGACCTTGGCGATGATCGAGGCGGCGGCCACCGACAGGCTCAGGGCATCCCCCTTCACCAGCGTGACCCCCCGGCAGGGCAGGCCATCGGGGCAGGCGTTGCCGTCGATCAGGGCGGCCTCGGGCAGGCGGCGCAGCCCCTCCACCGCCCGCCGCATGGCGAGAAGCGAGGCCGCGCGGATGTTCAGCCGGTCGATCTCCTCGACGCTGGCCCAGGCGAGGCTGACCTCGGCCTTGGCGTGGATCTCGTCGAACAGCGCCGCGCGCCGCGCCGCCGTCAGGGCCTTGGAATCGTTCAGCCCCACCGGAAGATCGCCGGGGTCAAGCACCACCGCGGCGGCCGAGACCGGCCCGGCCAGCGGCCCGCGCCCGGCCTCGTCCACGCCGGCGACGCGGGCGCCCAGCGCGCTTTCGTGGGTCAGGTCGGGACAGGTGCGGGCCATGGCCCCTCATCCCACGCCCGCGCGCCCGGAACAAGATCGGGCGGCCCCCCGCCAAGGGGACCGCCCGGCTTCACTGCTCGAACCCTGGCCGGGGATCAGTGGCCGAAGCCCGCCTCCCGGACCCAGCCGTTCTGCGCGAGGCAGCGGCCGCGGTAGATCTGGCGTTCGCCGCGCGGGGTATGCACCCGCGTCAGGCAATTGGCCGGAAGGAACTGCGGATGGCGCGCGTTGTTCTCCATGCAGCGCCGCACGTAGCCGCGGTAATAGCCGTTGCGGTCATGCCCCTCGATGAAGCAGCGCGCAGGCGCGACCAGCTGACGGGGGCGGCTGGGCACATGGTAGTTGCGCGCGGGCTGCTGCGGGCGGTTCGCGCTCTCGATGGCGCGCCCGATGGCGTAAAGCGCGATGATCCCCCCGATGATCCGGGCGGCATCGCCATTGTCGGCGCGCGCGGGCGTGGCCGAGGCACCGATGGCGCCGAGCGCGACCACGGCAGAGAGCATCAGGGCAGGCAGGGTGGAACGAAGCTGGGTGAACATGGGACGGCCTCCTTGGCACGGGAACGACGGGAACTCTGGGAACGTGGGGGCGGCGCAGGCCTGCACCGCGATGCCCGGACCGTCGCCCCGACCGCCGCTGCCGCTCAATATCGGCGCGCCGTTATCCGATAACAGCTGCCGCCGGGCGGGCTGTCATTGCATGACGCCGCCCGCGCGGGCACATCTGTGGGCAGAACCCGGACACCGGGCCACCCCAAACCCTGTCGAGTGATGCCATGGTCTTTCGCCCCCTTGCCGCCGCCGCCGCCCTCGCGCTTCTTGCCGCAGGCCCTGCCCAGGCCTGTTACGCAGATTATCGCGCGAAGATGGATAACCCCCTCAGACTGCATTACGGTGTGATCGACCTGCCCGATACGGCCTGTTCGGTCGATGCCGCCGCTGCGGTGATCGCCGGCCGGATCGCCGCAGGCGGATGGGAATTGCTACAGGTGGTGTCGGTCTTCGGCGAAGACGGGCTCGCCGCAAGGAGGGCCGATGCCGGAGACCACTTCCTCCGTTTCTGAGACCCGCGCCGCCACCGGCCGCGTGGTCATCCTGGGGATCGTCGCCGTGGTCGCCGTGCTGGTGACCTCGGCGGTGCTGTTGTTCCTGAACCTGCCCGATGCGGATGCCTTCAACGCCGCGGTCGAGGAGGTCTTTATCCTCAACGACGTCCGCGACCCCGACGCGACGCGGGTGCTCGAGATCATGGCCCAGACCGGCACCTCGTTCTCATCCGTGCTGGCCAGCTATCGCGCGGTGATCTTCGTGCTGATGGTCTTCGCCACGGCGCTCTTGGTGGCCTGCCTCGTGTTCCTCGTCACGATCATCGCGCTGAACCGCCGGATGGGCGAGATCGAGCGCCAGGGCATCCAGGTCTCCTCGCTGATCCTGAGCCGCGAGGAACGGGTGGTGCTGATCAACAACCTCGAGTTCAAGCTGACCGACGCGGCGATGGAAACGCTTTCGGTCCTGGCCGAGGCCCGGCTGGACGACGAGGTGCTCTCGGGCGCACAGATCGAGGCGATGGTCTCGGGCAAGTCGGAGAGCGACGCCGACGAGGCCGCGGGCGCGACCCGCATCAAGCGCCTGCGCGACACGCTGGGCAACCAGATCGTGAGCGAGCTCCTGGTCAAGAACATCGCCCGCCGCGGCTATGTGCTGGCCATCGACAAGGACGTGATCCGGATGATCTAGGGGATGTTGCGCAAGACCGGGGCCCTGCCGCGCGGCTCGCGCATGCGGGATCGAACCGTCGGATCGGCCCGCGTGACGGCGAAGGAAGGCGACCCGCTGCGGGCGCGCGGCCTGCGCCGCGCGGGTGTTGCGGCGTGGCTCGGCCTTCGGCCTGCGCCACGACCGCGGTGGCACCGCTGGCGCGGTGCGGTCGGTGCTCATGCCTCACGTCGGGCGGGTCGTCGA
Organism: Roseicyclus sp.; assembly: GCA_025211115.1. Classification (GTDB taxonomy): domain Bacteria; phylum Pseudomonadota; class Alphaproteobacteria; order Rhodobacterales; family Rhodobacteraceae; genus Roseicyclus. Next base: position 6,045 of record JAOARA010000055.1, read on the forward strand.
GGGCGCTCCCCAAGTGGGGGGCTCTGCCCCCGTCCTTCGGACTCCGCCGGGATATTTTCGAGACGGAGAAGCATGTCAGGGGCGCGTCCTCGTTTCCGTGCAAGACTGCCGGCGCGGTCCAGGCGGGGACGCCGATGACCGCAAGCGCAGAAGCCCCGGCTTGGCCTCGTGCCGGCTGGGGTGGATCTCCCCATCCCCCGCTTCTCCGTTTTTCAAATATCCCTGCACAGCGCCCGACAGCTCGCCGTGCCGTCGACAGGGGGGCACCTCCGAAGGTGTCACCCGCGCATCGGATCGGGCCTTGGCCTGCTCTCCCGCCACCCGCACCCAGCGCGCGAAGGAGTGGCCCCGCAGGGGCCCGACGCCGCGCGCCGCCGGGTCGGGGCCAAAGGCCCCGAAACCGCCTTCAAGTCAGCTGTCGCGCGTTTCATCCTGTGCTGGCACCAGCCCGTAGCGCGCCGCCACGCGCCAGACATGGGGCGGCACCATGTTCTTCACCCGCGCCGGATAGGCCCGCCGCAGGTGCAGCACCGTCTCGATCGCCTTCATCTCGACCCGCGCCCGCGCGAATTCCAGCCCCCGCGGACCGATCCGCGGCTGCAGGAACGCCACGATGGGCCGCGCCCAATCGGGCATCGACCTCAGCGGCAGGCCGCCCGCCGCCCGCTCGGTGTTGGCGAGAAACCCCTTCACCGCGCCCTCGCGCTTGCCCTTGTCGGTCAGCGGCCGCTCGGCCAGCCGGTCGCGGATGCCCTCCAGCATCTCCGCCCCGCGGTGGTTGCGCGCGATCACCCACTGGTCGCCGTCGCCGCCCATGTAGCCCACCGTGATATCGGCCAGCCGGTTGGTGTAATCCACGCAGGTCTTGCAGGTCATCGGAAAGAAATCGGCGGGCAGTTTCGAGATCGGCAGCTTCAGGAAGGGCACCACCCGCATCGGCCGCCCGTCGTCGAAGCGCAGCTCGACCCGGTAATCGGCGCGGAACTCGAGGTAGGAGATCGTGTCGGGCCGCTCGTCGAGCAGCGCGAGGAAGTCGTGGAACCGCTCGGTCGTGGTGTTGTCCGAGCAGGGCGTGCCGATCACGTAGATCCGCTTGAAACCCAGCTCGGCCTCGATCGCGCGCAGCGCGTAGACCTGGCAGGGGATGCCGATCACCGCGATCCGCTTGTGGCCCGCCGCCGCCGCGGGCTCCAGTGCGGCCAGCGTCGGCGCATAGCCCATCCGCATCCCGCGGCATTGCGCCAGCTCGGCGGGGTCGGTCACGATCACCGGCTCGGGCCGCCAGCGATCCTCGGGATGGGGCCGGACGGCCAGCACCGCATCGACGCGCCCCCGCTCCAGCAGAGAGGCGGCCAGCGCCGTGGTGATCCCCGTCCATTGCGCGCCCTCGGCCGGCGGCGCGAGCCGCGCGCGGACCATGCTCTGCGTCACGCCGAAGAATTCCTCTTCCCCCAGCGCGGGGTCGGCCACGCGGCCATGCACCCGGTGCTCGGCGCCCTCGTAATCGGGCTGGATGAACTGGCAGGCCCGCCCGCAGGCGCGGCCATCGCCCATCCGGCTGACCCCGCAATCGGTGCAGAGGCCGGGCCGCGCGGCACCGCCGAGTTGCGGCACCACGAGGCCGGGGTGGGTCAGGTCCTTGGGCATGGGGAGGGTCCGGTCCAGAGTCGCCCCAGTATCGGCCTGCCCATCCAATGTGTCAACTTTGGTTTACATACACCCCGTCAGATCCGGCAAAAACCCGCTCCCCCATTGCATCCCGCGGCTGACATGGCCAATCCTTGCCCCCGCAACCAACCCGCGGGGAGGGCGGATGGCGCAGCGGCACCCCACACTCGACCTGTCGCCACGGGTCTCCGACGAGATCCGCAAGACGACCTGCTACATGTGCGCCTGCCGCTGCGGGATCGACGTGCATCTCAAGTCCGGCCGCGTCGCCTATATCGAGGGCAACCGCGACCACCCGGTGAACAAGGGCGTCCTCTGCGCCAAGGGGTCGGCGGGGATCATGCAGGTCAACGCCCCCTCCCGCCTCCGCGCGCCCTTGCGCCGCACCGGCCCCCGCGGCTCCGGCCAGTTCGAGGAGATCACCTGGGAGGAGGCCCTGCGAACCGCGACCGAGTGGATGGCCCCCCTCCGCGCGAAGGCCCCCGAAAAGCTCGCCTTCTTCACCGGCCGCGACCAGTCGCAATCCCTCACCAGCTACTGGGCGCAACAATTCGGCACCCCCAACTACGCCGCCCATGGCGGGTTTTGTTCCGTCAACATGGCCGTCGCGGGCATCACCACCATGGGCGGCGCCTTCTGGGAGTTCGGCCAGCCCGATTGGGAGCGCACCAGGCTCCTCCTCCTCTTCGGCGTGGCCGAGGATCACGACAGCAACCCCATCAAGAGCGGCATCGGCAAGCTCAAGGCCCGCGGGGCCCGCGTCATCGGCATCAACCCCGTCCGCTCCGGCTACAACGCGGTCGCCGACGACTGGTTCGGCATCACGCCGGGCACCGATGGCCTGCTGATCCTGTCGCTCGTCCATTGCCTGCTCAAGGCAGGCCGGATCGACCTCCCCTACCTCGCGCAATTCACCAACGCCCCCATCCTCGTGAACGGCGACGAAAGCAGCCCCGACCACGGCCTCTTCCTGCGCGACGAGGCGGGCAAGCCCCTCGTCCTCGACCGCAAGACGCACCAGCCCGTGCCCTTCGACACCCAGGGCGTCACGCCGGACCTCGCCCACACCTACCGCCGCGCGGGCATCACCCACCGCCCGGTCTTCCAGCACCTCGCCGAGCGCTACCTGTCCGACGACTACGCCCCCGAAACCGTCGCCGCCACAAGCGGCATCCCCGCCCCCCGCATCCGCGCGCTGGCCGCGGAGCTTGCCCGCACAGCCTTCGACGAGGCGATCGAGATCGCCCAACCCTGGACCGATTTCCGCGGGAAAACCCACGCCACCATGACGGGCCGCCCCGTCGCCATGCACGCGATGCGCGGCATCTCGGCCCATTCCAACGGCTTCCAGACCGCCCGCGCGCTGCACCTGCTGCAGATCCTGCTCGGCACCGTGGAAACCCCCGGCGGCTTCCGCTTCAAACCGCCCTACCCGAAACCGATGGAGGCGCACCCGAAGCCCCACGCGCAAGCGACCCCCGGCCAGCCCCTCGCTGGCCCCCATCTCGGCTTCCCGCAAGGCCCCGAGGATCTCGCCCTCGACGCGAACGGCACGCCCCAACGCATCGACAAGGCCTTCACCTGGGAAAACCCGCTCTCGGCCCATGGCCTCATGCACATGGTCATCGCCAATGCGCACGCGGGCGATCCCTACAAGATCGACACGCTCTTTCTCTACATGGCGAACATGGCGTGGAACTCCTCGATGAGCACCGGCCGCGTCATCGACATGCTGACCGACACCGACCCGGACACGGGCGATTACGTCATCCCCCGCATCATCTATTCCGATGCCTACAGCTCCGAGATGGTCGCCTATGCCGACCTGATCCTGCCCGACACCACCTATCTCGAACGCCACGACTGCATCTCGCTCCTCGACCGCCCGATTTCCGAGGCCGAGGCGGCGGCCGACGCGATCCGCTGGCCCGTGATCGAACCCGACAGGAATGTCCGCGGCTTCCAGTCCGTGCTGATCGACCTCGGCGCGCGCCTCGATCTGCCCGGTTTCGTCACCGAGGACGGCCAGCCGCTCTACGCCGATTACGCCGACTACATCGTGAACCACATACGCCGCCCCGGCATCGGCCCCCTCATGGGCTTCCGCGGCGCGGGCCAATCGACGGGCCGCGGCGCCCCGAACCCCGACCAGCTCGACCGCTACATCGCGGCGGGCGGTTTCCACACCCATCCCATCCCCGAGGCCGCGCAATTCTACAAACCCTGGAACCGCGCCTACCAGGATTGGGCGGTCGCCCTCGGCCTCTACGACAGCCCGCAGCCCTATCTCTTCAACCTCTGGCTGGAACCCCTCCGCCGCTTCCAGCGCGCCGCCGAGGGCCACGGAGACCACCAGCCCCCCGACCACCTGCGCGACCGCATCAAGGCGACGATGGACCCGCTCCCCCTCTGGTACGAACCCTTCGAGGACGCGGCCATCGACACCGAGGCCTACCCGCTCCACGCCCTCACCCAGCGCCCCATGGCCATGTATCACAGCTGGGGCACGCAAAACGCCTGGCTCCGCCAGCTCCACGGGGAAAACCCGCTCTACCTGCCCACCGACCTCTGGGAAGCCCACGGCTTCACCCAAGGCGACTGGGCGCGCGTCACCTCTCCGCACGGAACCATCACCGTGCCGGTCGCCCATATGGCCGCCCTCAACCCGTCGACGGTCTGGACATGGAACGCCATCGGCAAGCGCAAGGGTGCCTGGGCGCTCGACCCCAAGGCCCCCGAGGCGACGCGCGGCTTCCTGCTCAACCACCTGATCCACGAGCTTTTGCCGCCCAAGGGCGACGGCCACCGCTGGGCCAATTCCGACCCCGTCACGGGTCAGGCCGCATGGTTCGACCTCCGCGTGAGGATCGAAAAGACCGCCCCGCCGAAAGAGGCCGAACCGGGCTTCCCGCCCATCGCCTCCCCCGTCGGCCAGGGCCCGGACGAGCTGAGATGGAAGACCGGCCCATGACACAAGACAACTTCATCTTGGCCATACAACTCTCGGGGGGTTCCAAGGGGGGCAGACAGCCCCCTTTGGCGGGGGGTCGCCATTGGAGCGCCATTGGTCCGAGCGACAATGGCGACGGGGGCAGCGCCCCCCGGCGGGTCGACGCCGAAGGCGGCGAAACCAGGCAGCCACAGGCGGAACGACCGAGATGAGCACGACCCTCACCCCCAGCCCCGACGGCACCCAGATCGCCTGGCCCGAGGCCGGCCCGAAAGACGCGCCCGCCATCCTCCTGATCCACGGCTGGGCGCAGCAATTCGCCTGCTGGCAGCCCACGATCGACCGGCTGCAAGACCGCTTCCACCTCGTCGCCATGGACCTGCGCGGCCATGGCGCGTCGGGCAAGCCCGAGGACACCGCCGCCTATACCGACAGCGCGCTCTGGTCCGATGATGTCGCCGCCGTCATCGCGGCCGCGAACCTCGCCCGCCCCACGCTGGTGGGCTGGTCCTACGGCTCCCGCGTCATCGCCGCCCATCTCGCCAACCGCGGCGACCGACATCTCGCGGGCATCGTGCTGGCGGGCGGCATCCTCGCCATAGGCAAGGCGCGCGAGGACTGGATGGTGGGCGCAAGCTCCCCCGGCCTCGACCGCGACCTCTATACCGAGGACGTGCCGCGCCGCCTCGAGG
>JAOARA010000056.1 GCA_025211115.1 Roseicyclus sp.
GGCCGGGGCGGCGGCGCGGCGCGCGGCCCAGGCCATCGTGTCGCCCCGCGACATGGCTGCGCCCGCCGCGCTGCCCTGGACGTGGTCGCAGCCGATCCCGGCCAGCAGGTCGCGCGCGGCCCGTGTCTCGACCCCCTCGGCCACTGTCTCAAGGCCGAGGGTCCGCGCCATGGCGACAAGGGCCGAGACCTCGGCCTTCCGGTCGGTGTCGCTGACGATGTGCCGGGTCAGGCCGCCGCCGATCCGAAGGCGGCCGACCCCGAGCCGCCGGAGGGCGGCCAGCCGGGCCGGGCCGAGGTCGCCGCCCGCAAGCTCGAGGCCGACCCCCGCGCGCCCGAGCACGTCGAGCGTCGTCTCGATCCCCGCGTCCCTTCCGGGGGCGGCAAGGGGGGCGGTCAGGGTGAGCGTCAGCCGGGCGGGCGCAAGCCCGGTGCGCTGCAGCTCTTGCAGCACGCGGTCGGCGAAGGCGGGGCTGCGCAGGTCGGTCATGCAGGCCGCGACCGAGACAGAGGGCATCGCCAGCCCCGTGGCATCGAGCGCGCGCAGCGTGTCGAGGGCCGGGGCAAGCAGGGCGTTTGCAAGCCCGTGCAGCCCGCCGGGGTCGTCCATCATCCGGGACCGCTCTTCGAGGGTGAGGTCGGCGAGCGACAGGGGGCCACGGTCGGACTGCGGCCAGAGGGCCATCGCGGCAAGGCCCGACAGGGCGCCGCCCTGCGCCGCGACTTGGGGCTGGAACCAGGGGTCGACCTGCCCGGCGGCGAGGGCATCGGCCAGCCCGGTGGCCAGCCTCGCCCCGGCGGCATGTCGCTGCACGAGCCCCGGCGCATAGGCGCGCTGGGTGTTCGGGCCGCTGCGCCGCGCTTCGGTCAAGGCGGCCTCGGCGGCGGCGAGGCTTGCCGCCGCGATCTCGGAATGGTCGCGCCAGAGGCCGGACTGCCCGGCGCAGGCGGTCAGGTGCAGGGTGATGCCGTCGAGGGCAAGCGGCTCGGCCAGCGTCGCGCGCAGCCGGGTCGTGATCGCCTCCCGCGTGGCGGGAAGGGTGCCGCGGGCCGGGTGCAGGACGATGCCGAAGCGCGCATCGCCCAGCCGGGCGACAAGATCGCCGCCGCGCAGGGCCGTGGCCAGCCGTTCGGCGCAGCGCCGGGCGACCCGCTCGGCCGCGTCGCTTCCGATCCGGTCGAGCAGCCGATCCCAGCCGTCGAGATGCAGAACGATGCAGGCGCTGTCGTGGCCGGGCACCGCTGCTGCCCGATCGAGGGCGGACAAAACCGCGGCCCGGCCCGGCATGGTGCCGGGGTCACCGGATGGCGGGGCACCGCCCGTCTGTGCCTCCGGGGCGAGTTGCGCGCCCGGCGCGGCCTGCCCGATGGCCCTGAGCGCAAGAAGCCCCGGCAGAACAAAGGCCGTCAGCGTCACCAGGTCGGCAAGGTCGAGCCACAGGCCCGACAGGGCGGCCAGCGGGAACAGGGCAAGCACGTCGAGCCGCGACAGCGCGCGGCCCGTCCGTGCGGCCAGTTGTCCCGGCAGTCCCTGTCTCGCGCTTGGCATCGGCTGCTCCGCCTGTCGGCCCGGTGCCAGGGTGGCGCGGGGCCCGTCGCATCCGATCCTTAGGGGCGAAACGCTGACAAGGCGTTAACGCCGCCCGGATCAGCTGCCGGAGCGGTCCGCGGCAGGGGCGGGCGCAAGCCCCGCGAAATCGAACAGCGCCGGGTCCAGCAGGTGCGAGGGCCGCGCGTTCATCAGCGCCGAGAACATCTTGCCGCGGCGCCCCGGCGCCTTGGCCTCCCACTCGTCGAGCATGCGCTTTATGACCTGCCGCTGCAGCCCGTCCTGGCTGCCGCAGAGGTCGCAGGGGATGATCGGGTAGGACATGGCGCGCGAGAAGGCCTCGCAATCCTCTTCGGCGACATGGGCGAGCGGGCGCAGGACCATCAGGTCGCCCTCGTCGTTCAGGAGCTTGGGCGGCATGGTGGCCAGCTTGCCGCCGTGGAAGAGGTTGAGGAAAAAGGGCTCGAGAATGTCGTCGCGGTGATGGCCGAGCACGACCGCCGAGCACCCCTCCTCGCGGGCGATGCGGTAGAGGTTGCCGCGCCGGAGCCGCGAGCAGAGCGCGCAATAGGTCCGGCCCTGCGGCACCTTGTCGACGACGATGGAATAGGTATCGGCGTATTCGATGCGGTGGGGCACGCCCATGCGGCTCAGGAACTCAGGCAGGACGGTGGCCGGGAAGCCGGGCTGCCCCTGGTCGAGGTTGCAGGCGAGGATGTCGACGGGCAGCAGCCCGCGCCACTGCAGTTCCGTCAGCGCCGCCAGAAGCGTGTAGCTGTCCTTGCCGCCCGAGAGGCACACCAGCCATTTCTGCCGCGGCGCGCCGGGGGCGCGGTCGACCATGCCGTAGCGGTCGATCGCCTCGCGCGTCTCGCGGATGATCCGCTTGCGCAGCTTGCGGAACTCGGTCGTCTTGGGCGCGCCGTGAAACAGCGCGTGGATGTCGTCGCCGGTGTCCGGTGTTTCGGCGCTGTCGGCCTCGTCGCGGTCGAGCATGGGGGTCTCCTGTCACGCAGGCGTCGGTATGGGGCGCGCCGCGGGCCGCCGTCAAGCGCGGGGGCGGGAATCCCCGACTATGCGGCGCGGGCCGGTGGCGGGCATGATGCGGCCCAAGGCGGTTCCGCCACTCTCGGAGGTGTCCCTTGGATTACATCTTTTCCGTCCGCTCCGTCCGCCGCGGGGCCTTTGTCAACGAGCCGGGGGCCTCGCATTTCCTGGCCGTGCCCGAAGGTGTCACGACCCCCACGCCCGACCACGCGATCCGCAAGACCCTGTGGTATGATGCCGTCTTCAACGCCGCCCGTCACGGGCCGCAGGATGACGCGCCGCGCGGTGACGTCCTGTTCTACGTGCATGGCTACAACACCGCGCAGGAGACGATGCTGGACCGTTTGCGGCTGCTCCGCCGGGGCCTTGCGGCGCAAGGGTTCGAGGGGGTGGTCGTCGGCTTCGACTGGCCCGCGGCGAGCATGGCGCTGAACTATCTCGAGGACCGGCTCGACGCGAAATTCACCGCCTTCCGGCTGGTGACCGAGGGGATCGCCAATTTCGCCCGGATGCAGCGGCCCGATTGTTTCGTGAACCTCCATATCCTTGCGCATTCCACCGGCGCCTTCGTGGTGCGCGAGGCCTTTGACGATGCCGATGACCGGCCCGGCGTCGCGGCGAGCAGCTGGTCGGTGAGCCAGGTCATGCTGATCTCGGCCGATATCAGCCGCGGCTCGCTGGCGGGCGACAGCTCGAAAGCGTCCTCGCTCTACCGGCATTGCATCCGGCTGACCAATTATCACAACCCGTTCGACGGCGTGCTGTCGCTGTCCAACGTCAAGCGCGTCGGCGTCTCGCCACGGGCGGGGCGGATCGGTTTGCCGCCGGATGCGCCGGGCAAGGCGGTGGACGTCAATTGCGGCCCGCATTTCGACGCCAACCGGGCGGCCTATGACCACCTGCAATTCCCGGCGCATACGTGGTATTTCGACGACCCGGTCTTTCTCGAGGACGTGCTGCACACGATGCGCGGCGACGTGGACCGGCACGAAATCGTCACGCGGGCCGCCGTTGCGGGGGCGCTGACGCTGCGTCGGGCGGTGGTCTAATCCCGGCGGTCGGGCACGTTGTCGATCCCCGAGCCACCCCAGGGGTGGCAGCGCGCGATGCGGCGGGCGGCGAGCCAGCCGCCCTTGAGCGCGCCGTGTTTCTCCAGCGCCTCCATCGCGTAGGCCGAGCAGGTGGGCTGGTATCGGCAGGCGTGGCCGACCCAGGGCGAGAACACCAGCCGGTAGGCCCGAACGGGCAGGGAGACGATATAGGCGAGCGGGCTCACCTGTGGGCCTTTCGCAGCGCGCGGGCAAGGTCGTCCTTGAGGACGGCGAAATCGCGGGTTGCGGTCTCGCCGGCCCGTCCGATCAGCACGTAATCCCAGCCGGGCTGCCCCTCGAGCGGCACGACGGCGCGCGCGATCTCGCGCAGGCGGCGCTTGGCGCGGTTGCGGGCCACGGCGTTGCCGACCTTCTTCGAGCAGGTGTAGCCCACCCGGATCGCGGTTTGCGCGGGTTCATCCGCCGCGCGCTTGCGTGCCTGCAACAGGAAGGCGGGCATGGGCACGCGCCGGGCGCGCGCGGCGCGCAGGAAATCGGCGCGTTGCGTCAGAACGGAAAAAGCCCCCGACGGGGCCTTGCCCGACGGAGGCGCATCCGTGGTCATCGCGGGGCCCGTGATCAGGCGCTCAGCGACTTCCGGCCGCGCGCGCGGCGGGCGTTGAGGATCTTGCGGCCGCCCTTGGTGGCCATGCGTGCGCGGAACCCGTGGCGCCGTTTGCGCACGAGGTTCGAGGGCTGAAAGGTCCGCTTCGACATCTGTCTTCTCCGTCACTCTGTCGGGCCGGTCGCGTGTCTCACGCGTCGCGTCGGACCGAGGAATCTCCGATGAAGCCCGGCAGATACGGAAAGCCGGACGGGCTGTCAACAAATCCCGTGGTCAGAAACCGGGTTTCTCGGCCAGGGCGAGCATCTCGGCGAGATCCGCCGCCTCGGACTGGCTGTAGACGGCGATACCCTCGGCGCGCAAGGCGGCGGTGACCACGCCTTGACCGGGGATCGTCCGCCCGTCGAAGCGGCCGGCGTGAACCCGCCGCACCCCGCAGGACGGGCTGCCCTCGGTCAGGAGCGCGTGGCGGCAGCCGGTGGCCCGCGCCAGCCGCACCGCGGCCGCGGCCCCGGCAAGGAAGGCGGCGGTCACGTCTTCGCCCGTGGCCGTGCGGATGCTGCCCCGGCCCGTCAGCACCTCGTCGGCCGTCGCGCCCGGTTCGATCTCGGCCGGCGGGCGCGGCACGGGCAGGCCGCCCGCCATCTCGGGACAGAGCGGCACCAGCCGCCCCTCGGCCTGCCAGCGGTCGAGCAGATCGGTTCCGGGGTCCTTGGCGCGCCCGTCGTAGCGGACGCGTCGGCCCAGCAGGCAGGCACTGACGAGAATGCGCATCATGTCGCGGGGGCCTTTGCAACAGTCCGGGGGCGAGTGTTACAGCCGAGGGGCCTGCCTGTCACGAAACCCGCCCGTCGCGTCACGCGGCATCACGCACCCGTGAGGCGGGATGTCCAACCCCGCCGCTCTGGCGCATGTAACGCCTGCGTGCGACACGAGGGACAAAAGCGATGACCGACAGCGTGACCGAAACCAGATCCTCCCCCGCGGGGCGCTATGCCCCCCTGATCGTGATCGCGCTGGGCGCCGGTCTGGGCTGGTGGCTGTTCGGCGACCGGCTGACCTTTGCCGCGCTGGCCGAGAACCGCGAGGCGCTGCTGGCCTTCCGGGATGCCAATTACGTCGCCACGGTCGCCGTTTTCATCGCGGCCTACACGCTGATCGTGGCCTTCTCGTTGCCGGGCGCGACCATCGCCACGCTGACGGGCGGGTTCCTCTTCGCCACCTTTCCCGGCGCGCTCTTCAACATCACCGCCGCCACGCTGGGCGCGACCGCGATCTTCCTTGCGGCGCAAACGAGCATCGGCGCGCGGCTGGGCGCGCGGCTGGAAGGGTCCGAGGGGGTGGTGAAACGCATCAAGGACGGCATCGACGAGAACCAGTGGTCGATGCTGTTCCTGATTCGGCTGATCCCGGTGGTCCCCTTCTTCGTCGCCAACCTCGTGCCCGCCTTCCTCGAGGTGCCGCTCCGCCGCTTCGTGATCTCGACCTTCTTCGGCATCATGCCGGGTGCGGTGGTCTACACCTCGGTCGGGGCGGGGCTGGGCGAGGTCTTTGCCCGCGGCGAGACGCCGAACCTCGGCATCATCTTCACACCGCAGGTTCTTCTGCCGATCCTCGGGCTCTGCGCGCTGGCGCTCTTGCCCGTGATCTTGCGCGCGCTGCGCGGGAAAAGGGGCCTGTGATGGAGCGGATCGAGACGGATATCTGCGTGATCGGCGCAGGCTCGGCCGGCCTGTCGGTCGCTGCGGGCGCGGTGCAGATGGGCGCACGCGTCGTGCTGATCGAGGCGCACGAGATGGGCGGCGACTGCCTGAATTACGGCTGCGTTCCGTCCAAGGCGCTGCTGGCTGCGGGGCACAAGGCGCATGCGACGGGGCAGGGGGCCTTCGGCACCGCGGGGCATGACCCCGCCCCCGATTTCGGCAAGGCCAAGGACCATGTGCGCGCCGTGATCGACCACATCGCGCCCGTCGACAGCCAGGAGCGGTTCGAGGGGCTGGGCGTGCATGTCATCCGCGA